>NZ_ANBC01000898.1 GCF_000341125.1 Nocardiopsis lucentensis DSM 44048
GCTCCGCCGCCTGTTCGGCCCGGCGACGCTCTTCCTCCTGCCCGCCCTGCTCCTGCTCGCCGTATTCCTGGCCTACCCGGCCGTGTACTCGGTGGTGCGCAGCCTCCTCGACTCCTCGGGGACGCGGTTCGTCGGACTGGACAACTACGCGCGCATGTTCACCGACGACCGCACCCTCACCGCGATCCGCAACACCGGGATCTGGGTGCTGGTCGCCCCGGCACTGGTCACCGGGCTGGGGTTGATCCTCGCGGTGCTCACCGAACGCATCCGCTGGGCGACCGCCTTCCGGGTCCTGCTCTTCATGCCGATGGCGATCTCCCTGTTCGCCTCCGGCGTCATCTTCCGGCTGGTCTACGACGAGGACCCCGACCGCGGGGTGGTCAACGCCGCCGTCGTGACCGTCCACGACGTGTTCGCCGCGCCCTCGGACTACCCCGGCGCCCGCCCGCGCGAGGACGTCGCGGCGCCGGACACGACCCGGGGCGGATTCACCACGGAGTCGACCCACGCCCCGGGGGAGAGCGTCGCCCTGCCACTGGTCGGGGTGCGACCCACGGAACTGCCCGAACAGGCCGCGGCGGCGACCGCGCCCGAGGGGGCCGACGGCCAGATCCAGGGCGTCGTGTGGTTGGACGCCGCCCTCGGCGGCGAGGTCGGCGCGATCGACGACGGCGAGAACGGCATGCCGCGCGTGGCCGTCGAGGCGGTCCGCGACGGCGCGGTGGTCGCGCGCGCCACGACCGGGGACGACGGCCGGTTCACCCTGACCGGGCTGGACGAGGGCGAGTACGCGATCCACCTCGCCGAGAGCAACTTCACCGAGCCCTTCCGCGGCCTCACCTGGCTGGGCCCGACCCTGGTCACCCCCGTGATCATCTCCTCGTGGGTGTGGATCATGACCGGCTTCGCCATCACCTTCATCGCGGCCGGGCTGGCCGCCATCCCCCGGGACGCCCTGGAGGCGGCACGGGTGGACGGCGCCACCGAGTGGCAGGTCTTCCGCAAGGTCACGGTCCCCCTGCTCGGCCCCCTCCTGCTGGTGGTGTTCGTGACCCTGGTGATCAACGTGCTGAAGATCTTCGACCTGGTGTTCGTCATCGCGCCCGGATCGGTGCAGGCGGACGCCAGCGTGATCGCCCTCCAGATGTGGCAGGTCTCCTTCGGGGCGGGGGGAGACCAGGGACTGGGCAGCGCCCTCGTGGTCCTCCTCCTGGTCCTGGTCCTGCCCATCGTGTACTTCAACATCCGCCGATTCCGCCGGGAGCGCCCGTGAGCACCACGACCCCGAAGCCGCACTCCGTCGTCGAGGTGTCGGTGTCCGGAGCGCCCAGGCGCGGCGCGGCGTCCCGGATCGTCGGCCGACTCGGGTCGGGGACCCTCCAGGTCGTCCTCGTCCTGGTGGCACTGTTCTGGATGGTCCCCGTCCTGGGCCTGATGCTGGTGTCGCTGCGCTCCGAGGCGGACAACACCAACGGCGGCTGGTGGACGGCCCTGCTCCAGCCCACCGAGCTGACGCTGGACAACTACCGCACGCTCGTCGGCAACGAGGTCATCGTCCAGTCGTTCCTCAACACGGTCTACATCTCGGTCCCCTCGACACTCCTCGTCGTCGGGATCGGGGCCCTGGCCGCCTACGCGCTGGTGTGGATGGACTTCCCCGGACGCGACTGGATCATGGTCGCCGTCGTCGGACTGCTCGTCCTCCCCATCCAGGCGGCGCTGATCCCCATCTCCCAGTTGTACGGGGCGTTGGGCGTGTTCGGCTCCATCACCGGGGTCATCCTGTTCCACGTCGCGTTCGGCCTGCCGTTCGCGGTGTTCCTGCTGCGCAACTTCTTCGTGGGCATCCCCCGGGACCTGCTGGAGGCGGCGCGCATGGACGGCGCGAGCGAGTGGCGCATCTTCCGCAGGGTGGTCCTGCCGGTCGCCCGCCCGGCGCTGGCCTCGCTCGCGGTGTTCCAGTTCCTGTGGGTGTGGAACGACATGCTCGTCGCCCTGGTGTTCACCAGCCCCGAGTCGGCGCCCCTGACCGTGGCGCTGCGCTCCCAGCTGAGGCAGTTCGGCACCAACGTCGACATCCTGGCCTCCGGGGCCTTCCTGTCCATGCTCGTGCCGCTCCTGGTGTTCTTCGCCTTCCAGCGCTACTTCGTCCAGGGGGTCTTCGCGGGCTCCACCAAGTAGGGAATCCCCCATGACCGGGCGCCCGGCCACCGCCCTCCGGCCGGGCGCCCTCCGCGTGCGTCCGCGATGGGGGACCAGCGGTCACGCAGCGCTGCCATAATGGCCGGGGCGCGCCGTCAGCGGTCCCGGGGAAGGGCCGCACCGGGGGACGCGTGCCGAAACGAGCGGTTGAACGGGGAAGCACGGGTGACGGAGCGCACGGCGCTGGATCTGGACGCGCTCGCGGTCAGCGACCGCTTCCAGCTGTTCAACTTCACCCGGCGCGACGACCACATCACCTACCTGTGGATCCTGCGGGCCGTGGACCGGCTGCGGGAGGTCCACCAGGTGCAGGTCGGCGCCGAGGACGTCGCCGCGGCCCTGCGCGAGCTCGCCCGAGTCCACCCGGACGTGTCGGTGCCCGAGCGCGGCCTGCGCCACCGGCTGGACGAGCTGGCCGCCGACGGGGTCGTGCACCGCCTCGACGACGCCTCCCGCGCGGGCAACCTGGCCAGCTACCGCAACCGCCAGTCGGTCTACCAGTTCAGCGAACTCGGCTACCGGGTCTACCAGGCGGTGGAGAACGTGCTCGGCGCCCGGGTGGAGGACGTCAACCTCTCCCGCCTGGTCTTCTCCGACGTGCTGGACGACCTCAGGTCCCTGGCCGAGGCCAACCGCACCGGGCAGGTCGAGGACGTCTACCGGCGGCTGTCGCGCGTGGACGCGGTCATGGAGGACATGGGTCGGCGCTCGGCGCGCTTCCACGTCACCCTCGGCGAGATCCTGCGCTCCACCGAGGCCTCCCCGGACACCTTCCTGCGCTACAAGAACGCCCTGCTCGTCCACATGTCGGACTTCGTGGCCGAGCTCGACCGCTACCTGCCGCGCCTGGACCGCGCCGTGCACGAGGTCGAGGCCACCGGTCTGGCCACCCTCCTGTCCCGTGCGGCCGAGGCCGACGAGCGCGTGTTCATGGCGCGCGAGGAGCGTCTGGTGGACTGGCGGCGCCGCTGGACGGCCGTGCGCGCCTGGTTCGCCTCCGACGGCGCCGCGCCCACCCGCGCCGCCGAACTCGGTTCGGCCACACGCTCTGCGGTCTCGGGCGTCATCGCGCTGCTGCGGCAGATCACCGAGGCCCAGCGCGGCGGGGTCAACCGCTCCACCCAGCTGCGCCACCTCGCCGAGTGGGTGTTCAACACCCCCGACGAGGGCGCCGCCCACGCGCTCATGGGCGCGGCGTTCAACGTCCGCTCGGCCCGCCACCTGGGCACCGCCCACGACGACGACGAACAGATCCCGCCCACCACCACCTGGTGGGACGCCCCCGGTGTGGAGGTGTCGGTCACCCTCTTCCGCAGCGACCGGGCGCCGAGCGCGGGGGTGCCCAAGCCCGTCCGCCGCAACCCCGGAGCCCGCTCCGAGATACGCCGCCGCCAGGCCGAGGAACGCGCCGCCGAACGCCACGCGGCCGAACGGCTGGCCGCC
>NZ_ANBC01000899.1 GCF_000341125.1 Nocardiopsis lucentensis DSM 44048
CCTGGTGCCCAGCGAACACGGCAGCACCGTCCGCACCACCCAGGGCAGCATCCACCTGCCCGGACTCCGCCTCGAACTCGCCACGAAGGGGACGTGATGGCCCGCCGCCGAGGCCCCGCGCGCACCGTCGACCCCACCGAGCTGGGCACCTACCAGCAGGCCGTGCGCCGGGTCCTGACCCACGACCTCATCACCGCCACCCGGCCCCGCCCCGGGGTGCTCGACCAGGTGCTGCGCTGGGCCGACCAGATGGCCGAGGACCTGCGCTCCCTGTTCGGGTACACGCTCATCGCCACCACCGCCCACGTGCGGCTCGTGCGCGAACTCGACGAACTCGACCCCACCCAGCGCCAGGTCTTCTCCCGCAAGGGGCGCCCCTTCGACCGCCGCAGGCTCGCCTACCTGTGCCTGCTGCTGGCCGCCTTCCAACGCTCCCAGATCGAGATCAGCCTCGGCGACCTGGTCCGCCAGTTCACCCCCTCGGCCAACACGATCGAGGGGCTCGGCTACGACCCCACCGACTCCGCGCACAAGGCCGCCCTCGTCGACGCCGCCCACTGGCTGCTGGACCGCGGCGCCCTCCACCTGTCCGACGGCTCGCTGGAGGCGTGGGCGCGCGGGTACGACCAGGCCGACGCGCTCTTCGACATCGACCACGAGATCTGCGAGATCCTCTTCCGGCCCGCCCGCCCCGTCCAACACCTGGGCAGCGTCACCGGCCTGTTGAGCGACGCCCCCGGCGGACAGAACCGGGACCGCGCCGCCCAGCGCGCCCGGCGCCTGCTCGTGGAACACCCCGCGGTCTACTACGCCGACCTCGAACCCGAGGTGGCCGCCGCCCTGCGCGGCAAGGGCGTGGCCGAGGAGGTCGCGCGCGTGACCGGCCTGAAGGTGGAGCGCCGCGCCGAGGGCGTCCTGCTCGCCGATCCCGCCGGGAACTTCACCGACCGGCCCTTCCCGGGCCGCGGCGGCGCCGTCACCCGCGTCGCCGGACTGCTCCTGGCCCAGATCGCCACCCTGTTCGAGGAGTCCTGGGCGGCCCTGGTCCACCTGGAGGCGCCGTCCTGCGCCCGTGAACACGAAGACCTCGTCCGACTCGTCGACGCGGGTCTGCCCCACCACGGCGTGGTCGGCGAACTCGCCTGGACCGGGACCGGCGCCCACGACCCGGCCGAGGCGCCGGTCGGGGAGAGCGTCCGGATGCCCCTGGTCGAACGCGGTCGCCTGGAGGGCATGGTCGCGGACCTGTTCGCCGAGTTCGGCGCCGCCTCCTTCACCAACGCCTGGCAGCAGGACCCGCACGGACTCCTGGACGCCGCCCTGGCGCTCCTCGCCGACCTGCGCCTGGTCCGCCCCGTACCCGGCGGGGTCCTGGTGACGCCCGCGGCGCTGCGCTACCGCAACATCCAGGGCGCCCTGCCCGAACGCGAGGACACCGGCCTGCTCCCGCTCGGCCCCCTCGCCGAATCCGACGGGGCCGCCGGGACCGGCGCCCCGGAGACCGACGCCGCCCCCGATCCCGCTCCGCACGAGACCGAAGGAAGCCGATGACGACCCGAGGGAGCGACCGCTTCCGGCCCAGCCGCGCCGGTGTGATCAACGTCTGGGACTACGTCGACGAGGAGTTCGCCTTCGCCGACGGCCGCCTCATCCTGCGCGGCCACAACGGCTCGGGCAAGACCAAGGCGCTGGAGGTGCTCTTCCCGTTCATCCTGGACGGCTACACCGACGCGCGCAGGCTCGACCCGTTCAGCGGTCAGAACCGGACGATGAAGTCCAACCTGCTCTACCGGGGCCAGGAGTCCGAGTACGGGTACGTGTGGATGGAGTTCGCGCGGCCCGAGGACTCCGCGGCCGCCCCCGAGACGGTCACCCTCGTCATCGGCCTGCGCGCCCACAAGCACCGCGACGGCGTCGTCCCCTCCTTCTTCGTCACCGACCAGCGCCTCGGCGTCGACTTCGGACTGCTCGCCACCGACGGCCGCCCCCTCACCGAGAAGCAGCTCAAGACCGCCCTCGGCGAGGGCGCCCACCACACCAGCGCCGCCGACTACCGCCGCGCCGTCGACGCGCGCCTGTTCGGCCTCGGGGACCGCTACATCCAGCTCCTCGACCTCCTCCTCGCCCTGCGCCGCCCCCTCCTGGCCAAGGACCTGGACCCGGAGAAGGTCTCCGACACCCTCGCCAGCGGCCTCAGCCCCCTGGACGAGGACCTCGTCGACCAGGCCGCCCGCGACTTCGCCAACCTCGCCGCCGTCCAGATCCGCTTCGACAACGCCACCGCCGCCGACGAGGCCGTGCGGACCTTCCTGACCGAGTACGCCGACTACCTCACCACCAACGCCCGCCACCGGATGGCCAGGGTCACCGCCGCCGCCGACCAGGCCGCCGCGCACGGCCGCACCGTCACCGAGGCCGCCGCCGAACACCGGCGCGCCACCGGGGAGCGTGACACCGCCCGCGCCCGTGAGGAGGAGCTCACCACCCGGATCGGGGAGAAGTCCGCCGAGGTCACCGCTCTGGAGGCCGACGAGGCCCTGCGCGACCACGACCGCCTCCGCGAACGCCGCCAGCGCCACGAGGAGCAGACCCGACGGCTGGCCGCCCAGGACACCCGGCTCGACGGCCAGGCCCAGGAGATCGCCCACCTGCGCACCGAGGCCGCCCGCGTCGCCGAACGCATCGAGCGGGACCGCGCCACGGCACGCCGTCTGACCACCGAACTGACCGAGGCCGCCGACCGCGCCGGAATCCACCACGACGCCGAGGGCGGGGTCGACACCGGCGAGGATCTGCCCACCACCGCCCGCGCCCGGGCCGCCGCCCGCGAGGGCGACGTGCGCGCCGTCGCCGAGCGGCTCC
>NZ_ANBC01000900.1 GCF_000341125.1 Nocardiopsis lucentensis DSM 44048
GCGCCGCCGACGAGCTCACCGGACGCGAGGCCGACTGCACCCGCGCCGCCGAGGAGCTCGCCGCGCTCCGCTCGGGCGCCGCCGACGCCGTGCGCGCCTGGCACGAACGCTGGGACCTGGTCGACGACACCGGCCGCGGCGCCCTCCTGGACGCCCTGGCCCGCCTCGGCGAACCCGGCACCCCCACCCTGGTGGAGGTGTTCAACGAGCACGTCCACGACGCGCAGCTGGAGATCGCCGCGCGCGTGCACGGCCTGGAGCGCCAGGAGACCGAGACCTCCGAGGAACTCGTCCGGCTGCGCCGGGAGCGCGACGACATCGCCGCCGAACGCGACGACGCCCCGCCCGCCGACCCGTTGCGCCCCGCGCCGCGCGGCGGCCGCCAGGGCGCGCCGCTGTGGCGGCTCGTCCGCTTCGCCGACGACCTGCCCGAGGAGCACGGCGCGGCGGTCGAGGGCGCCCTGCACGCCGCCGGGATGCTCACCGCCTGGGTCCACCCCGACCCCGCGCTCACCCGCACCGCCCTCGCCGACGGCGACAGCGACGCCTACCTGCTGCCGTCCGCACCGCACCCCGGAGCCACCCTCGCCGACGTCCTGGTCCCCGAGGACCAGGCGCACGTCCCCGCCGAGACCATCACCCGCGTCCTGCGCTCCGTGCCGCTGCACCGCGACACCGGTGACGCCGTCACCACGACCGGGGGCGTGGACACAGGAGCCCGGTTCGGACTGGGCGTGCTCGTCGGCTCGCACCCCAAGGCCGCCGCGGAGTACATCGGCGCCACCAACCGCGCCCACCGGCGCCGCGAACGGCTCGCCGCCTGCGACGCCCGCGTCGCCGAGCTCACCGAACACCACGAGAGCCTGCGCGACCAGCTCGGACACGCCCGCGAACGGCTCAAGGACCACGGCCGCGCCCGAGGCGACCTGCCCGACCCCACCCCCGTGGCCAAGGCCGTGCGCGCCGTCGAACGCCACTCCACCCTCCTGGCCTCCGCCCGTACCGCCGCTGACCGGTCGCGCCGCGACCTCGACACGGCCGTCGCCGAGGTCGACGCCCAGCGCCGCCGGGTACGCGCCGTGGCCGCCGAACGCGCGATGCCCGCCGACCGCGCCGGGACCGACGCCGTCTCCGAGGCCCTGACCGACTTCCTCGCCACCGCGGACGCCCTGCACACCACCCGCACCGACGCCGCCGAGTACGAACGCGACCTCGCGGGCCGCCGCGAGACCGTCGACCGCCTCACCGTCGCGCTGGAGTCCGAACGCGAGGAGCTGGCCGAACAGCGTGCCGCGCATGAAGAGGAGGCGGCGGCCCTGGCCGCGATGGAGTCGGCCATCGACGCCCCCGTCCGCGAGATCCTCGCCCGCCTCGACGCGCTGCGCGCCGAACGCGACGCGCTCACCCGCGAACGCGACACCGCCCGGACCACGGCGCAGACCGAGCACGACCGCGCGATCCGCTCCGAGACCCGCCGCGACGAGGGAAGGGGCGCGCTCACCCTCGCGCTGGGCGCCCTCCACGAGGCCGTGGAGTCCCTCGCCGAGTTCACCCAGCCCGCCGTGCGCGCCGTCATGGGCGTCGAACCGACCACCGCCTGGCCCGACCGCAGCACCTGGCCCACCCCGGAGGAGATGGCCGAGCGCATCCTCACCGGCACGGCCGAGACCGTCGCCGAGGCCCTCCCCGACGGTGTCGGCGCCCTGTTGGAGGCCTTCACCGTCACCGTCGGCGCCACCCCGGCGGTCAGCGAGAGCGACATCAAGTCCACCGCCACCCGCATGTCGAACGCGCTGCGGTCCTTCCAGGAGACCCTGGGCGGTGACTCCGAGGGCTACCGGGTCGACCACGAGGTCGGCCCCACCGGCATCATCACCGTGTTCGTCAACGACGAGGGCGGACGCAACCCCGTCTCGGCGTTCGCGCGCGCCATCGCCGACCGGGTCGAGGAGCAGGGCGCGCTCCTGCGGGAGGAGGAGCACCAGGTCCTGGAGGACGAACTGCTCGGCGGCATCGCCCAGCAGATCCACGAGCGCGTCCGGGACGCCCGCGACCTGGTCCGCGACATGGAC
Source organism: Nocardiopsis lucentensis DSM 44048 (assembly GCF_000341125.1). GTDB lineage: Bacteria > Actinomycetota > Actinomycetes > Streptosporangiales > Streptosporangiaceae > Nocardiopsis > Nocardiopsis lucentensis. Next base: position 2,073 of record NZ_ANBC01000900.1, read on the forward strand.
CGGGACACCCGCGCCCGCCCGATGTCCTCCGGGACGCGCATCGGCATCCGCTGGGTGCGCGACGAGTCCCTCACCGACCGGGAACGCCTGGCCACCCGGCTGGTCAAGCGCGACGAGGCGGGCCTGGGGCCCTCGGGCCTGGCCGAACTGCGCGCGGTGCTGCGCGACATGATCCGCGACCACCACGCCGCCCACCCCCGTGCCAGCTACAAGCAGGTCCTGGCCGCCGTCCTGGACTACCGCGACTGGTACCGCTTCGAGCTGCGCCTGGCCGTCCCGGGCCAGGAGGAGGTGCGGCTCACCCGGAACAAGCACGAGCAGATGTCGGGTGGGGAGAAGTCCGCCGCGATCCACCTGCCGCTGTTCGCGGCGGCCAACGCGCTGTACTCCTCGGCCGCCCCGACCTGCCCGCGCGTGGTCGCCCTCGACGAGGCGTTCGCGGGTATCGACGACCGCTACAAGCCCGAGCTCATGGGCCTGACCATCACCTTCGGCTTGGACATGTTCATGACCGGACACGACCTGTGGGTGCACTACGACACCGTGCCCATGGCCGCCCACTACGACATGCACCACGACAAGGGGGCGCACACGGTCTCGGCGCTGCTCATGCTGTGGGACGGGGAGCAGACGATCGACGCCGACGCCGGGTTCTCCGGCAACGAGGAGCTGGCCGCCGAACTCCTGGGCATCACCCCCAGCCGGTTCGTGCCCCAGTCCACCGAGGGGACCCTGCTGGAGGAGGCCGGGTGAACCTCGACCGGTTCCGCGAACCCCGGTTCGCCGCACTGCTCGACCGGGCGCGCACCGAGGTGGAGAAGCGCAACGGCGTCCTGACCGGGAGCTTCACGGTCAAGGGCCTGACCGCCGAGGAGCACCGGAGCCTCAACGGCTTCCTCGGTCTGAACCGGAAACCCAGGGCGAGCGGATTCACCGTCGAACTCTCCCGACTGGACACCACGCTGAGCTCCGGCTACGGGATCGGGCTGGTCGAACTCCTGGAGACCCTCGGCCCTCCGCTGCGCCTCAAGGACGACGAGAAGGCGCGTAGGGCGCGGCTTCGCTCGGAGGTGCTGGCTCCCGCGTCGGCCAGCTCCCTGAACGAGACCGCCGCCTGGTACCGGGACTGGCTCGCCTGGGTCGAGCGCTACCGCGTGGGGCACCTGTCGGGTGCCGGGGACACCACGACCCTCGGCCAGGCCGTGCGGGTCCTGGAGGCCGTCGACGCCCACGACCCGGCCGCCCTTCCGCTGCTCCTGCCCGAACTGGCCGTCCGGGTCACCGGCAGCACCAAGGCCCTCAACCACGGCAGGCCCCTGTCCACCCTGGTCCTGCGGGCGCTGGCGCGCCGCTCGACCAGTGCCCTGCCGCCGGACGGCAACGCGGAGGAGTGCCGGGCCCTGTGGGAGGAGAACGACGTCGTTCCCGACGACCTGGCCAGCCGGGTTCTGGCGCTCAACCTCCCCGCTCGGGGAGCCGGGCTGGGGGAGTGGCTGACCGGGGCCGCTCAAACGGGTGTCCCGTTCCAGGTGACCCTGCACCAGCTCGTCCGACTGCCCGTCGCCGTCGGCGAACCCGTCGTGTACGTGTGCGAGAACCCCGCCGTCCTGCGCCGCGCGGCCGAACGGTTCGGTGCCCGGTCCGCACCGCTGCTGTGCACCGAGGGCTGGCCGTCGGCCGCGTTCCACCGCCTGGCGCGGGCGGTCAGCGACGGGGGCGGGCGACTGCGCTACCACGGCGACTTCGACTGGCCGGGCCTGGCCATGACCCGGCGGGTGGTCGAACGGCACGGCGCGGTCCCGTGGCGGATGACGGCGGCCGACTACCTCGCCCACGAGGCCGACGAGTACGACGCGTTGAGCGGCGACGTCCAGCCCTCCCCGTGGGATCCCGCTCTGGCGGAGGCGATGGCGCGGCACCAGCGCATCGTCTACGAGGAGTCCGTGGTCGACACGCTCCTCGGCGACCTCGCCCGCTGAGACCGGTTCGGCGCCGCAGGGTGCCCGACCCTCTCAGACCGGTGCATAGCTGTGCTTTCGAGTGGTGAGCCCCCGGCGGGATTCGGACTTGAGGTCATTGGATGAGAATTCCGGCGACCTGGTGTTGCCACATGTCATTTCCCGCTGCTTCGTCGCGTCCTGCTGAGGGTTTTCTCCGGGGTGAGGTTGTCGGTTCGTGGATGATGTGAGGTGGCCGGAGATGGGTGGGCCCTAAGATGATGACGGGGTTTCGTGGCTGATGGTGAATTGTGCGCGCCTGTGTTCAGTTTCGTTTCTTGTGTCTGGTTTTCAACAACTTGCAGTTTCGGGCTGCCTGGGAGAGTAAAGGCGCAGGTCAGGAAGACTGCTCCCCGCGCACGCGGGGATGGACCCTAGCTCCCAACCCGACCCAAGGAGAACACGTGCTGCTCCCCGCGCACGCGGGGATGGACCCGTCTTGACGACCCGGCCGCGCATCACTCGGACCTGCTCCCCGCGCACGCGGGGATGGACCCTCCTCGGCCCACGCCAGCACGCCCCAGCCGAGCTGCTCCCCGCGCACGCGGGGATGGACCGGCATCACCCCGTGCGGGCACGGCGTCTGGGATCTGCTCCCCGCGCACGCGGGGATGGACCCAGCCGGTCCTCAACGCGGCAGGCGATCAGGACACTGCTCCCCGCGCACGCGGGGATGGACCCGGATGCGCCCCGAGGGCTCCCGGTGAAGCATCCTGCTCCCCGCGCACGCGGGGATGGACCCTCTGCTCCGACTGCCCCGTGCAGCGGGCTTGCCTGCTCCCCGCGCACGCGGGGATGGACCCGTGGAGGACATCCGTTGGTGACCGGTTCTTGACTGCTCCCCGCGCACGCGGGGATGGACCCGCGCCCGTAAGGCAATGCTGGCGTAAAAGCCACTGCTCCCCGCGCACGCGGGGATGGACCCGCCTCAACCACGGCCGCGGAGTCCTCGGCCAGCTGCTCCCCGCGCACGCGGGGATGGACCCGTGGGCGAGTCCGCGAAGGAGGCCCGTCGTGGCTGCTCCCCGCGCACGCGGGGATGGACCCGGCCCGCGCTTGGCCGGAGAGAACGGCCAGTAGCTGCTCCCCGCGCACGCGGGGATGGACCCGGGGCGAAGCGCAGGAAGTCGCCGTCTGGAAGCTGCTCCCCGCGCACGCGGGGATGGACCCGGTGTCGTAGTACACGGCGCCCGACAGGCCGTCTGCTCCCCGCGCACGCGGGGATGGACCCCGCGCGCGCAGGTGGGCGAAGCCGACCCACAGCTGCTCCCCGCGCACGCGGGGATGGACCCACCCCGAAGTAGTCCCGGTGCCCGGACGGCTGCTGCTCCCCGCGCACGCGGGGATGGACCCTCGGCACCCTCATCCGGTACGCCCACGCCCTCCTGCTCCCCGCGCACGCGGGGATGGACCCGTCGGCCGCCCCTGGTCATCGAGGGGGAACCACTGCTCCCCGCGCACGCGGGGATGGACCCGTCAGCCCCTCGGGCACGTCGTAGGCCAGGTTCTGCTCCCCGCGCACGCGGGGATGGACCCCTGGAGAATCGCCAGACGCCGACTTCCTTTGCCTGCTCCCCGCGCACGCGGGGATGGACCCAGCCAGGAGATGAACATCGCGCACCAAGGTGCCTGCTCCCCGCGCACGCGGGGATGGACCCGGCTCGGCGTCCTCGTCCTCCTCGATGGGCTTCTGCTCCCCGCGCACGCGGGGATGGACCCGGGGGGTGACACCACGTGGCGTTGCGGGTTTGCTGCTCCCCGCGCACGCGGGGATGGACCCCCCCAACGGCGCGAGAGCAGACAGCCCCCACGCCTGCTCCCCGCGCACGCGGGGATGGACCCACCACCCCGCGCTCGGCTAGATGGCGCACAGCCTGCTCCCCGCGCACGCGGGGATGGACCCGAAGTCCAGCCCGTAGGGGAAGCAGATGTGCACTGCTCCCCGCGCACGCGGGGATGGACCCCGATCCCGAATCGTCCACCACGCAGCCTCATCCTGCTCCCCACGCACGCGGGGATGGACCCGCGTCCGCGCTCAGCCACAGGTGGAACCGGGGCTGCTCCCCGCGCACGCCGGGATGGACCCGACACCGAGTAGTACGACGCGTTCCCGGCGGTCTGCTCCCCGCGCACGCGGGGATGGGGCCGTCTTCCCAGGCAGAGGTGTTTGGGGAGGCGGGCCTTCTTCAGGAGGGTGGCCGGATGTGGCCATGTGGGTGGTTTTCGGTACCCAGTGCTGGGTGCTTCGATTGGATGTCCGCGTGACCGGACCTTCCTCTCCCCACCCCTGGCCAGGCAATCTGTCCCGCGCTGCCCGCTCGGTGTGGGCCAAGCACGACCGGCGTTCTGACGGCTGGCTGCCGCTGTGGCGGCACATGGCTGACAGCGCTGCTGTCGCGGGTCGACTCTGGGACCACTGGCTCCCCGACCAAGTGCGTCGCCATATCGCCGACGCTTTGTCAAGCGGAGTCGACAGCGCCCGGACCCTCGCGGTGTTCCTCGCCTGCACCCACGACATCGGCAAGGCCACTCCCGCGTTCGCCTGCCAGGTCGAGGCGCTCGCCGACCGGATGCGGCGTCACGGCCTCGACGTCCCGCTGGAGAAGCAGATCCGGCAGGACCGCAAACTCGCCCCCCACGGGCTGGCCGGGCAACTCCTGATGCAGGAGTGGCTCGTGGAACAACACGGCTGGGCCAAGCGCGCCACCCTGGCGTTCACCATCGTGGCCGGTGGACACCACGGGGTCCCACCCGAAGCGAGTGACATTGAAACCTTGCGCGGCCACCGCCACATGTTGCGGACCCGGGGTAGCGGACCAACCTGGAAAGCGGTCCAGTGTGAACTCCTCGACCATGCGGCGGTCGCCACCGGCGCGCGGGAACACCTGACGGGATGGTCAGGCGTCAAGCTCCCACAGACCACCCAGGTGCTGCTCACCGCTCTGGTCATCGTCGCCGACTGGATCGCCTCCAACAGCGACCTCTTCCCCCTGTTCCCCGGGGTTCGGGAACGCGACCCCGAACGCGTCGAGGAAGCCTGGCGACTCCTGGACCTGCCCGCGCCGTGGCGGCCCCAGGACCCCGACCTGAGCGTGGATGCCCTGTTCAAGGCCCGTTTCGACCTTCCAGACGGGGCGAAGGTCCGCCCCGTGCAGGAGGCCGCCGTGACGGCGGCCCGTGACCTCGGTGGCGCGGGGCTGCTCATGGTGGAGGCGCCCATGGGCGAGGGCAAGACCGAGGCCGCCCTGGCCGCCGCTGAGATCCTCGGCGCGCACACCGGCGCGGGCGGTTGCTTCTTCGCGCTGCCCACCATGGCCACCGGAAACGCCATGTTCCCCCGACTGACCTCGTGGTTGGACCGCCTGCCCGCTCCGGACGAGCACACGCGCCACTCGGTGAACCTCGCTCACTCCAAGGCCGCGCTCAACGAGCGCTTCACCCGCCTGATGTGGTCTGGCGGCCAGAGCGCCAACATCGACCCGGACGGTGATGACGACCACTGGGACCACCGAGCCGACCAGGTGCGCACCTCCGCCGAACTGGTCGCCCACCACTGGCTTCGGGGCCGCAAGAAGGGGATGCTCGCCTCCTTCGTCGCTGGCACCATCGACCAGCTGCTGTTCGTCGGTCTCAAGACCCGCCACCTGGCGCTTCGACACCTGGCCGTCGCGGGCAAGGTCGTGGTGATCGACGAGGCCCACGCCTACGACACCTACATGAGCCGCTACCTGGACCGGGCTCTGTCCTGGCTGGGCGCCTACGGGGTTCCCGTGGTGGTTCTGTCCGCGACGCTTCCCGCGAGCCGACGCCGGGCCCTGGCGGCGGCCTACGCGGGGGCCCGGCCGGACGCAGCAGAGTTCGCGCCTTTGGAGCAGGAGGAAAGCTATCCCCTCATCACCGCGGTGAAGCGGGGCACATCGCCGACCCTGTACCGCCCGGCGGCTTCGGGTCGCTCGACCCAGGTGCGTCTGGAACGCCTCGACGACGACCTCGACATCCTCGCGCGGCGTCTGGGAACCGAACTCGCGGACGGCGGGAACGCTCTGGTCATCCGTAACACCGTCGCCAGGGTCCACGCCACCGCGAAAAGGCTGCGTGACCGGTTCGGCCGCGACAACGTCACCGTCGCGCACGCGCGTTTCCTGGACCTGGACCGGTTGGCCAACGACGAGGACCTGCTGCGGCACTTCGGCAACCCGGACAAGGTCGCTGATCTGAAAGGTAAGCGGCCGAGCGGTCCGCACGTGGTCGTCGCCAGCCAGGTCGCCGAGCAGTCCCTGGACATCGACTTCGACCTCCTGGTCACCGATCTCGCCCCCATCGACCTCATGCTCCAGCGCATGGGCCGTCTCCACCGGCACGAGCGGGGAGCCGAACAGTGCGACCGCCCGCCGCGTCTGCGCACGGCGCGCTGCCTCGTCACCGGGGCGGACTGGACCACTGCGGTTCCCACCCCCATCAGCGGCACGAAGATCTACGGAACGTACCTGCTGCTGCGCACAGCGGCCGCGTTGGAGACGCGTTTCGCCGCCGCCGACACGGGCGAGGTCACGGCTTCGACCGTGTCCCTTCCCGATGACATCAGTCCCCTCGTGCAAGCGGTGTACAGGGACGCTCCGCTGGGACCGGACACCTGGCGGACCACCATCGACCAGGAACGAGAGGCCTTCGAGGTCGCCATCGCCGAACAATCCCGGAAAGCCGAGGGCTTCTTGCTCGGTGATGTGGGCAGGGACGGCCGGCCGCTGGTGGGGTGGGTGGCCGCCGGGGCGGGGGACGCCGATGACACCCGGGCTGGTCGACAACAGGTCCGCGACACCCCCGACACGATCGAGGTCCTGGTCGTGCAACGACGTGCGGACGGGACCCTCGTCACCGTTCCCTGGCTGTCCAACGATCGAGGCGGTCGGGAACTGCCCACTGAGGCGGTCCCGCCCGACGAACTGGCCTGTACGGTGGCGGCCTGCGGATTGCGACTGCCGTTCGAATTCACCTTCGAACAAACTGCCATGAAAGCGATCGAAGAACTCGAATCGGACGTTTTTCCAGCGTGGCAGGTCAAGGAATCCCACTGGCTCGCAGGTGAACTCCTCCTGGTCCTCGACGAGAAATGTCGTCGAGAGTTGGCAGGATTCGAACTCCACTACAGCGAAGAAGACGGGTTGAAGGTAAGCCGTGTCGAATGATCTCCTGACCGAGAGCCCACCCCCGGGCCAGCAACCGGAGTTCGACCTGACAACACGGCCGTGGATCCGGGTTCTGCGCCCCAACGGGACCGAGGACGAACTCTCCCTCCGCCAGGTGTTCCACCAGGCGCCCCATCTGGTCCGCCTGGTCGGCGACCTACCCACCCAGGAGTTCGCGCTCATTCGGCTCCTCCTCGCGATTCTCCACGACGCCGTGGACGGCCCCGAAAGCGCGGAGGACTGGCACGAGCTCTGGGAGGCGGACACCCTCCCGTGCGAGCGGATCGACGACTACCTGGACCGCCACCGCGAACGCTTCGATCTCCTCCACCCGCAGACACCGTTCTTCCAGGTCGCGAAGCTACACACGAGCAAGAACGAGTACTCCTCCCTCGACCGTCTCGTCGCCGACGTGCCCAACGGGAACCGCTTCTTCACCATGCGGGCACACGGGGCCCAGCGACTCGACTTCGCCGAGGCGGCCCGCTGGCTGGTCCACGCCCAGGCCTTCGACACCTCCGGCATCAAGTCCGGGGCGGCCGGCGACGACCGGGTCAAGGGAGGCAAAGGCTACCCGCAGGGGGTCGCATGGGCCGGGAACCTCGGCGGGGTCATGGTGCAGGCCGCCAACCTGCGCGAGTCACTCCTGCTCAACCTCGTGGCCACCGAGTACGACCACATCCGCGCCGACGACGCCGACGCACCGGCCTGGCGCCACGCACCGGTCGGCCCCGGCCCCCTCAAACCCGTCGAAGCCGCCTACCGGCCCCACGGTGTCCGCGACCTGTACACCTGGCAGAGCCGCCGCGTGCGACTGCACTTCGACGCCGAGGGGGCGTACGGGGTCCTGCTCTCCTACGGTGACCCCCTCACCCCCCACGAGCACCGCCACCGACAGGAGCCCATGACTGGGTGGCGACGCAGCCAGGCCCAGGAGAAGAAGCACAAGATGCCCCTGGTGTACATGCCGCGCGAACACGATCCGACGCGCAGCGCCTGGCGTGGTCTGGCCTCCCTCATCACCGACCGCGTCCGGGGCAAGGCCGACGACTTCGTCCGACCGCGCGTTGTGGACTGGGTGGCGTGGCTGGCGACCGAAGGGTTCCTGGAGGAAAAGGACAAACGGGTGCGGGCGCGGCTGATCGGCGCACGGTACGGCACCCAGCAGTCCGTCATCGACGAGGTCGTCGACGACGACATGAACATGGCCGTCGCCCTCCTGGACGACCACCACGAAGGGCTGCGACAACAGGCCATCAACGCCGTGGACGACGCCCACAGGGCCGTGGAGATCCTCGGCACCCTCGCCCACGACCTGGCCAGGGCAGCCGGAACGGAACCGGGGCCTCGGCGCGACGCCGCACGCGACCGTGGTTACGGGCAACTCGACGCCCCCTACCGGCGCTGGGTGGGCTCACTCGACAGCGCCACCGACCCCGACCAGGCCAGGGCGGAGTGGCAGCGCACACTTCGGGACCAGATCCGCCGGATCGGCGACGAGCTCGCCGACGCCGCCGGCCCCTCGGCCTGGGAGGGACGGGTCATCGAGGCGGGGGCCGCAGACCTGTGGCTGAGCACACCGCAGGCCAAGAGCCGCTTCCAACGGGAGCTGGCCCGGTTGCTGCCCTACACCGCCCCTGCCCCCACGAACTGACACCAGGTAGGGACATATGACACAGACAGACCAGACCGAACGAACCCAACAGGTCGCAGGGGCCCAGCATCCGGAGACGGAGAACAAGGGGCGCAGCGACCTCGGCCCCGTCGGCAACGCGGTCAACGACCGTGTCGAGGACCTCCTGGAGGGGTATCTGGCCGACCGGTCAGATGCGGTCGCCGCTCTGGCGCAACTGCGCGGCGGTGCGGGCAAGACCTTCGGGGAGTGCCCGCAGCTGTGGGGACTGACCGTCGACGCACACCAGTACACCCACCCGGGCTGGAATCGCAGGCAGCAGGACTGGGCGGAGGAGGCGGTGCACGCCGCCATCACCCTGTTCGCCCTCCACCAGCAGTCCCTCCGCGGCACCTCGAGCGGGAACGACGGTCAGGATCCCTCCGAGAAAGACCACCAGGACACAGACAGGCCGGCCCGAAGGGGTCGTCACGACAACCGGATGCACCGCCGGGCCGGCTACCTGGACGGCGATCGCGGACGTCTTCCCCATCACGGCCTGGGCTGGGCTGTGCGCGCCTGCATGCCTGACGGCAGGATCGATCCCGCGCTGCACAACCGGCTGAAGAAGGCCGCGCAGGCAAGCGCTCTTCGCACCCGGGTGGGTGAACTCCGCCAGATCGTCGCCCGGCTGCGCCAGGAGCGGATTCCGCTCGACTACGGACTGCTCGCCGACCAGCTCTTCCGAGCCCAGGAACCCGGCGGGATCAAACAGGTCCGGGATGAGTGGGGGCACGGCTTCGTCTCCTACCGGCCCCCCAGGAACAACGACAGCGCCGCCGAGGCCACCTCCGACGACGCGACCACCACCCCTGAGAAGGAACACCAGTGAGCCGAACCATCATCGACCTGCACGTCCTCCAGACTGTCCCGCCGAGCAACCTCAACCGCGATGACACCGGAAGCCCCAAGACCGCCGTGTACGGAGGGGTGCGACGGGCACGGGTCTCCAGCCAGGCGTGGAAACGCGCCACACGCGAGAGCTTCCAGGGCCTGCTGGACCCCTAGGAACTCGGTACCCGGACCAAGCGCGTCGCCGAGTTCGTCGCCAAGCGGATCGTCGAACTGGACCCCGGTATCGAGACGGCGACGGCCTGGGACCTGGCAGCCCAGACCATCCACGCCGCCACCGGAACCAAGGTCGAACCCGTCGAACGCAAGGTGAAGGCGGCCAAGAAGGACGGCAAGCCCGCTCCCGCACCCGAGTCCGGCTACCTGATGTTCCTCAGCGCCCAACAGCGCGACGGCCTGGCGGCCCTGGCCGTGGAGGGCAAGGACGACATCAAGACGTTCCTCAAGGACAAAGAGGTCAAGGCCAGGGCCAGGAGCATCGCCGACACCGGTCATTCGGTGGACATCGCCTTGTTCGGCCGGATGGTCGCGGACGGCGCCGACATCAACGTGGACGCCGCCACCCAGGTGGCACACGCCATCAGCGTCCACGAGGTCGACACCGAATCCGACTACTACACCGCCGTCGACGACGAGAACCCCGAGGAGGAGACCGGCGCCGGGATGATCGGCACCGTGGACTTCAACTCCGCGACCCTGTACCGGTACGCGGCCGTGGACGTCGACCAGCTCGCCCGGAACCTGGGGCAGGGGATCCGGGAGGGCGCCGAGGGCACCGAGCCCGTGCGGCGTGCCGTCGAGGCGTTCGTCACCGGATTCGTCACCTCCATGCCCAGCGGAAAGGTCAACACCTTCGGCAACCACACCCTGCCTGACGCCGTCGTGGTCAAGCTGCGCGACGAGCGCCCGATCAGCTTCGTCGGAGCCTTCGAAAAGCCCATGGTCAACGATGCCGGGGAAGGGTTCGTCAAGGACGCGTGCCAGGCGCTGGCCGACTACGTCGGCGAGGTCGAACGCGTCTACGGGGCGGGGGAGTCCCCGACATGGGTCGTCCGGGTGGGGGAGCGCACCGCGCCCCTGGCCGAGACCGGTACACAGGCCACCTCGCTCAAGGACCTGGTGGCAGAGGTAGGCGCCGCCGTGTCCACGCGCTTGGACCGAAACACGTGAGCGTGCTCGCACTGCGCTTGGCGGGTCCACTTCAAGCGTGGGGGGCTTCGGCGCGCTTCGCTCGGCGGACCACGGAGAACACCCCGACCAAGAGCGGTGTCGTCGGCCTCCTCGCCGCTGCCCTCGGCAGGCCGCGCACCGAGGATCCCTCCGATCTGGCGGGGCTTCGGTTCGGGGTACGCGTCGACCAGCCCGGGGTGCGGGTGCGCGACTACCAGACCGCACGGCACCTGGTCACCGGCGAGTCGATGCCCGTGTCGGAGCGGTTCTACGTGGCCGACGCCGTGTTCGTGGTGGGGATGGAGAGCGATGATGCGGACTTCCTGGTCGAGCTGGACCGGGCTGTGCGCTCCCCACACTTCCTCCCCTACCTGGGTCGTCGTTCGTGTCCGCCCTCCCGACCGATCGACCTGGGGATCCGCCCGGGCGGGCTGGACGACGTCCTGCGGGACCTGGAGGTGATTCCCTGGCAGGCTTCCGAGTGGTACCGCGAGGAGTGGAAGAGACGCGGGACAGAGCTTCCCGTGTTCGTCGAAACGGGCGAATCGGAGCAGGCCGACGAACTCCTGCGGGATCTACCGGAGAGCTTCGACCCCCGTCACCGCCGCTACCGGATGCGCGGCGTCTCGGCCAGGCCTCCGGTGAGGGTCGAAAGCCAGTCCCGCGTGCAACCTCCGCCCCACGACCCCCTCGCTGCTTTGGAGGTCCGATGTACCTGACCCGTTTCCGATTCAACACCGCGCGTGCCGGTGCGCGGAAGGTTCTGTCATCGCCTCAGGTCACCCACGCGGCCGTGATGTCGGCGTTCGCGGACGAGGTGTCGAGCAACCCCGGCGGAGCACGCGTGCTCTGGAGGGTTGACCACAACGCCAAGACGGAGGTGTACCTGTACGTGGTCAGCCCGGCTGAGCCCGACCTCACACACCTGGTGGAGCAGGCGGGGTGGCCCAAGACCGGCACATGGCAGACCAGGGAGTACGCGCCCCTGCTGGATCGGCTGGAGGAGGGGCAGACGTGGGCGTTTCGGCTCGCCGCCAACCCCGTCCACTCCGTACGGGTGAAGGACGGACAGCCGACCAAGCGGACCGCACACGTCACGCCCCGCCACCAGATGGGATGGCTCCTGGAACGTCAGGAGCGGCTGGGCTTTGAGGTGCCGCGCAGGGAAGATGGGGCCGGGGCCAGGCCCGAGGACGCCTACGAGCTGATGGTGCACAACCGGCAGGCACGCCGCTTCAACAAGGTCGAACAGGCCACGGGTGAGCCGAATCGGGTGCCGTTGACGAGTGTGACCTTCGACGGGCGTCTGCGCATCACCGATCCCGACACACTCCGGCACGCTCTGGTGTCCGGCATCGGCCGAGCCAAGGCCTACGGGTGCGGACTGATGACCCTGGCACCGGTATGAGTACTCCCGGCAAGCGCGCGGCGCTCAACCCCAGCGAGCTGACCAGGGTGAGCGACCGGAGCTCGTTCGTCTACCTGGAACGGTGCACGGTACACCGCGAGTCGAACGCCCTGACCGCCGAGGACGGCGAAGGCGTGCGGCACATACCCTCAGCCACGATCGGCACCCTGCTCCTCGGTCCGGGCACACGGGTCACCCACCAGGCGATGGCCCTGTTGGGCGACAGCGGAGCGGGTGTGGTGTGGGTGGGCGAACACGGGGTGCGCTACTACTCCGGAGGGCGGGCGTTGACCCGATCGTCCGCTCTCGTCCAGGCCCAGGCCACTGCCTGGGCCAACAAGCGCACCCGTCTCGACGTGGCACGCAGCATGTACCAGCTGCGCTTTCCAGGGGAGAACGTCGAAGGTAAGAGCCGCAGACAGCTGCTCGGCTTGGAAGGGGACCGGGTCAAGGCATCCTACCGGGAACAGTCCGCCAGGACCGGAGTGCCCTGGCGCGGCAGACGGTTCACCCCCGGGGACTTCGACTCCGGCGACGCGCCGAATCAGGCGATCACCGCCGCGGCGCAGTGCTTCTACGGCATCGCGCAGTCCGTGGTGGCGGCGTTGGGGTGTACCCCCGGGCTGGGGTTCGTGCACTCGGGGCACGAACAGTCGTTCGTTTTGGACATCGCGGACCTGTACAAGGTGGAGGTGGCCATCCCCGTGGCCTTCGACGTGGTCGCCGAAAGCGATGATGAGGTGGGGGCGCGTACGCGGCGTGCGCTCAGGGACCGCATTCATGAGTTGGGTCTGCTCGATCGGTGCGTGAGTGACGTCAAACGGCTCCTGCTGCCTCCAGGGACTGAGTTCGAGGAAGCCGACCAGGTGGGCTTGCAAACCGACGAGGGTGTGGACGTGGTCGGGGGTAGGAACTACGGGGTGGTCTGGTGACGGTCATCATTCTGACGACATGTCCGGTTGGTTTGCGCGGCCTGCTCACCCGTTGGCTACTGGAGATCTCCCCCGGGGTCTTCATCGGAGGGCCGTCCGCGCGTGTGCGGGAGGTGCTATGGGGCGAGGTGCAGGCGTATGCGGGCCACGGCCGGGCCCTGCTGGCCTACTCGACCAACAACGAGCAAGGGTTCACCTTCGAGACGTTCGATCACAAGTGGAAACCTGTGGACCACGAGGGGATGACGCTGATTCAGCGCCCGCTGGCGAAGGGGAGCGACCAACCCGTTCGGGTGAAGAAGGGCTGGAGTAAGGCGTCGAAGCGTCGACGTTTTGGGCGATGATGAGGGTTTGTGGGTGAATTTGGGGCTGGTGTTCTTTGTGTCTGATTTTCAACAACCTGCAAATTCAAGCTACCTGAGAGAGTAAAGGCCCAGGTCAGGAAGACTGCTCCCCGCGCACGCGGGGATGGACCCACCCGCCGGTTCCACATTGGGCCGGAGCGCGACTGCTCCCCGCGCACGCGGGGATGGACCCGTCGCCTCGGCGGATGTCGCCGGAGCGCTGGGCTGCTCCCCGCGCACGCGGGGATGGACCCGGGTGGTCCTGCGCCCACCCGCGCCACAACGGCTGCTCCCCGCGCACGCGGGGATGGACCCAGGTGGCC
>NZ_ANBC01000901.1 GCF_000341125.1 Nocardiopsis lucentensis DSM 44048
CACCACGGTCCCGGCGATCTTGTCGTGGATCCCCTGCTGGTTGGGCCGGTCCCAGGCGGCCATCCCACCGGTGAGCAGGACCACGACCATGAGGGCGGCCCACTGCGGCACGCTGGGCAGAGCGAACAGCAGGACGGGCAGGCCGAACAGGGCGGCCCGGACGGTCAGGGCCGCGACGGGCACCGGGCCGAGGCGGCCCGCACCGGCCGCGGGCGCCACCTTGACACCCACCAACCGCTTACCGAGGGTCTGCTGCCAGCGGGCCACCGCCAGGGTCTCGTAGCCGGTGTACAGGACGAAGAACGTGACGGCCAGGAAGTACCCGTACCTGCGCGGGCCGTCACCGGAACCGCCCAGGAGGTTGAGCGCCCCCAGCCAGACCAGGGCCAGGAGCAGGGCCACCAGCAGGGCGGGCAGCGCCACCACCACCATGTCGACGGCGCGGGCCAGGACCCGCGACCACCAGGTCGCCAGCGGGTACAGCCGCTCCTCGGGCCCGGCGGGGCCGGGCCGCCCCCCGGCTCCCGGGGTGCCCGGGTACGGGTACCCCTCCCGGGGCGCTCTCCAGTGCGGGTCCGGGGGTGGCTGGTTCATGCGGTGTCCGACCTCCTGGACGGTTCGCGGCGACTCAGAGCATCTTGGCCAGGAACTGGCCGGTGTAGGACTCGGCGACCGCGGCGACCTCCTCGGGAGTGCCCTGGGCCACCACCCGGCCGCCCCCGGAACCGCCCTCGGGACCCATGTCGATCACGTGGTCCGCGGTCTTGATGACGTCGAGGTTGTGCTCGATGACGATCACCGTGTTACCGGTGTCCGTCAACCGGTTGAGCACACCCAGCAGCTTACGGATGTCCTCGAAGTGCAGGCCCGTGGTGGGCTCGTCCAGAACGTACACCGTCCGCCCGGTGGAGCGCCGCTGGAGCTCGGCCGCGAGCTTGACCCGCTGGGCCTCACCGCCGGACAGCGTGGTGGCGGGCTGGCCCAGGCGCACGTACCCCAGCCCCACGTCGGTGAGGGTCTGCAGGTGGCGGCGGATGGCGTTGATCGGCTCGAAGAACTCCAGGGCCTCGGCGATGGGCATGTCGAGCACCTCGGAGATGTTCTTGCCCTTGTACCGCACCTGGAGGGTCTCCCGGTTGTAGCGGGCGCCGTGGCACACCTCACACGGCACGTACACGTCGGGCAGGAACTGCATCTCGATCTTGAGCGTGCCGTCACCCGAGCACGCCTCGCAGCGGCCGCCCTTGACGTTGAACGAGAACCGGCCCGGCTGGTAGCCGCGCGTCTTGGCGTCGGTCGTCTGCGCGAACAGCTTGCGGATGTGGTCGAAGACACCGGAGTAGGTGGCCGGGTTGGAGCGCGGGGTGCGGCCGATCGGGCTCTGGTCCACGTGCACGACCTTGTCCACCTTGCCGGTGCCGTTGACCCGCAGGTGGCGCCCGGGGACGTCGCGCGCCCCGTTGAGCTCCTTGGCCAGCGCCTTGTACAGGATCTCGTTGACCAGCGTGGACTTGCCCGACCCGGACACGCCCGTCACGGCGGTGAACACGCCCAGCGGGAAGGTGACGTCGACCCCGTCGAGGTTGTTCTCCCGCGCCCCGCGCACGACGAGCTCGTGCCCCTTGGTGCGGGGGCGGCGCGAGGCGGGCAGCGCGATGGAGCGACGTCCGGCCAGGTAGTCGCCGGTCATGGAGTCAGGGGAGGTGAGCAGCTCGTCCACGATGCCCGACACCACGACGTGGCCGCCGTGCTCACCCGCGCCCGGGCCGATGTCGACCACCCAGTCGGCGGCGCGGATGGTGTCCTCGTCGTGCTCGACGACGATCAGCGTGTTGCCGATGTCGCGCAGGCGCTGGAGCGTCTCCAGCAGCCGGGCGTTGTCGCGCTGGTGCAGGCCGATGGACGGCTCGTCCAGGACGTAGAGCACACCGACCAGGCCCGACCCGATCTGGGTGGCCAGGCGGATGCGCTGGGCCTCGCCGCCGGAGAGCGAACCGGCCGAGCGCGCCAGGCTGAGGTAGTCGAGCCCCACGTCCAGCAGGAAGCCCAGCCGCGCGTTGATCTCCTTGAGCACCTGGGCGGCGATGACCATGTCCCGCTCGGACAGCTTGAGGTCGGCGAGGAAGGCGGCGCTCTGGCTCAGCGACATCTGCGCGACCTCGGCGATGGACCTGCCGCCGACCGTCACGGCCAGCACCACCGGCTTGAGACGGGTTCCCTCACAGGTGGGGCAGGGCACGGTGCGCATGTAGCCCTCGAGCCGCTCGCGGCCCCAGTCGCTCTCGGTCTCGGAGTGGCGCCGCTTGACCCAGGGGATGACGCCCTCGAACTCGGTGTAGTAGGAGCGGTTGCGCCCGTACCGGTTGCGGTAGGTGACGTGGACCTGGGTGTCGTGGCCCTCCAGGATGGCCTTGCGCACGCGGCGCGGCAACCGCTCCCACGGGGTGTCCAGGTCGAAGCCGATCGCCTCGCCCAGGGCCGTGAGGATGCGGTCCCAGTACCCGGAGTTGGTGCCGCCCGTCCACGGGGAGACGGCCCCCTCCGCCAGGGTCTTCTCCGGGTCCGGAACGAGCAGGTCGGCGTCGACCTCCATCCGGGTGCCCAGCCCGGAGCAGTCCGGGCAGGCGCCGTAGGGGGCGTTGAAGGAGAACGAGCGCGGTTCGAGCTGTTCGAAGGACAGGTCGTCATAGGGGCAGAAGAGGTGCTCGGAGAAGACCTTCTCCCGATCGGCGTCGTCCTCGGGCAGGTCGACGAAGTCCAGGACGATGGTCCCACCCGCGAGCTTGAGCGCGGTCTCCACCGAATCGGTGAGGCGGCCCCGGGCGGAGGGCTTGACGCTCAGGCGGTCCACGACCACCGCGATGTCGTGCTTGTCGTAGCGGCCGAGCTTGGGCGGCTCGTCCAGGCGGACGGCGGCGCCGTCGACGACGGCGCGCGTGAAGCCCTTGGTCTGCAGGTCCTTGAAGAGTTCGACGTACTCGCCCTTGCGGCCGCGCACGACCGGGGCGAGCACCTGGAAGCGGGTGCCCTCGGTCATCTCCAGGACCCGGTCCACGATCTGCTGCGGAGTCTGCCGTGCGATCTCGCGGCGGCACTCAGGACAGTGCGGCACGCCCACACGCGCCCACAGCAGCCGCAGGTAGTCGTACACCTCGGTGATGGTGCCGACGGTGGACCTGGGGTTGCGGCTGGTGGACTTCTGGTCGATGGACACCGCGGGCGAGAGGCCCTCGATGAAGTCGACGTCCGGTTTGTCCATCTGCCCCAGGAACTGGCGGGCGTAGGCCGAAAGGGACTCGACGTAGCGCCGCTGTCCCTCGGCGAAGATCGTGTCGAAGGCCAGGGAGGACTTACCGGACCCGGACAGGCCGGTGAACACGATCATGGAATCGCGTGGCAGGTCCAGCGAGACGTCCTTGAGGTTGTGCTCGCGTGCTCCCCGGACTACCAGTTGTTCGACCATCGAGTGAGACATCCTTCGGCTTGGGCGCACAGGACGCGACCTCGTCGCGCGACGTCGGCTGACCCGTGTGTGGGCTTCGCGGTCCGGTGGACGATCAATCGGCCGCCCCGGCCCGGGAACCGGGCGCGCGAAAGGGGGTGGGAAGAGGACGCGGGCCCCGCGGTCCCTCCCGTCCGACAAGACTAACGACCACCGGCGGCGGTTTCTTCCACCTCGAGGAAGTGGTGGCGCCCGGACGACTCCACGTCGGGCACCACCACTATAGACGAACAGGCGTTCGAATTTGGTTGTTTTCGAGAACCTGGACGGAAAACCGGACCCGCCCAGCGCCCTGACCGGGGAAGGACCGCGGCACCGCCCTCTCCGCCAGCGGTCAGGACCGGTCAGCCGCGGCGTCCTCCTCCGCCGCCGCCTCGACGGCGGGCCTGCGGCGGG
>NZ_ANBC01000902.1 GCF_000341125.1 Nocardiopsis lucentensis DSM 44048
GCCATGAGGCCGATGATCACGGTCAGCGAGGTGCCGATGCCGATCTCCGGGGCGTGCACGCCGTTCTCGTGCAGCGCGTGCAGGATCATCTTCACACCGATGAAGACCATGATCGCGGACAGGCCCCAGCTGATGTAGACGAGCTTGTCCATGAGACCGGCCAGCAGGAAGTAGAGCTGGCGCAGACCCAGCAGCGCGAAGGCGTTGGCGGTGAAGACGATGTAGGCGTCCTGGGTCAGCCCGAAGATGGCCGGGATCGAGTCGACCGCGAAGACGAGGTCGACGACGCCGATGGCGACGATGACCAGGAGCATCGGGGTCACGTGCCGCCTGCCGTCCAGCTTCACGGTCATGTGCGCGCCGTGGTAGTCGTCGGTGACCGGCCAGAAGCGCTTGACCAGGCGCACGGCCGGGTTCTGGGTGAAGTCCTTCTCCTCCTCGTCACCCTTCACGTGGTCACGGACGATCTTGTAACCGGTGTAGATGAGGAAGGCGCCGAACAGGTAGAAGACCTCGCTCCAGGCGTTGATCACCTGCGCGCCGAGGATGATGAAGAAACCGCGCATGACGAGCGCGATGACGATGCCGATGAGCAGGACCTCGTGCTGGTACTTCCGGGGCACCGCGAAGGCGCCCATCAGGAGGTAGAACACGAAGAGGTTGTCGACGCTCAGGCTCTTCTCGGTGATGAACCCGGCGAAGTATTCCGCGCCGGCGGTCGAACCGCCGAAGTACATCAGGCCGAAACCGAACAGGACGGCCACACCCACGTAGAAGGCCGCCCACCAGGCGGCCTGGCGGACCCCGAACTCCTTCGGGCCGCTCTTCTTGCTCCAGGGGTGGTCGACGATGGCCAGGTCGATCGCCAGGACGGCGACCATACCCAAAATGGTGACGGCCCAGACCCACAGGGGAACGCTCACGGTCGGAAACTCCTCCGGTCGGTGCGCGCGGGAGCACTGCGCGCACGTCGAACTACCGGAGGTCTCTCCCGTTCGCCCGACGTCGGCACGAACCGACGGAACCGGGAACACGACACTGTGCTCCGTGATGACGGCCCCGCCGCGACAGGGATACTCCCCTCACGTGACATACGAGGGTACCGAGGCACACCTCACGACATGAGTGCGAAACCCGGCCCGCACCCAGCATGTCATCAAATACCCACGGAGGGAAGTCGGCCACAGGGTGGCGTTCACCATGCACCGGGGTTCGGAGCACGTCCCAGACCCCGCCGGCACGTCAGACGCCCCGACGCGCGACCGCCGCGTACACGCCCTCGGCCGCCGCCACCGCGTCCTCCTCCGTCGGCAGGTTCCGGGCCGCCGCACGCGCGCGCACACGCAACTCCCCGGCCAACTCCGGCTCGTCCAGCACCCGCCCGACCGCCGCCGCCAGGGCACGCGGGTCGTCCGGCGGCACCATGAGCACCGTCCCCGTGTACAGGTCAGGGATACCGCCCACCCGCGTGGCCACGACCGGCAACCCCGCCCGGAGCGCCTCCATGATCACCAACGACGGCCCCTCCCACCGGCTGGACAGACAGAACACGTCCGCCGCCGCCAA
>NZ_ANBC01000903.1 GCF_000341125.1 Nocardiopsis lucentensis DSM 44048
GTCCGCCTTCAGCTCGGCCGCCGTGTCGTGCAACCGCCCCCACAACGGCCCGTCCCCGGCGATCGCCACCACCGGCTCGGGACGCCGCTCGGCGATCGACGGCGCCGCGGCCAGCAGGGTGTCCAACCCCTTCTGCTCGGACAACCGGCCGATGGTCAGCACCAGCGGCCGCTCAGGACTCACCGCCAGATCGGCCCGCGTGGCCTCACGCCCATTCAACGGATCCCCGACCGCGGGCGCCGCCACCACCGCCATCCGGGCCTCACGTGCCCCAGCCGCACGCAGCCGCCGAACCAGATCACCCGAAACACCCAGGGCCACCTCCGCCCGCCGAGCCACGATCCGCTCCAGCACGGGATAGGCCAACGACAACGGCCCCGTGACCGACGGCGGCGCGTTGTGCGCCGTCACCACCAACGGCGACGCCCCCGCCCAACGCGCACAGTGCCCCCGCCCGCACCCCGTGGGCGTGCACGACATCCGCTCCGCTCACCAGAGCGCCCAACCGCAGGACGACCCCCGGGTCACCCAACGACGGGGCGGCACCGATCGGGACCGGCACGAACCGGATCCCCGCCCCGGTGAACCCGAACGCCCGGTCGGCCGAGGCCGGCCCGAGCACCGCCACCCGGTGTCCCCGCCCGCGCAACCCCTCGGCCAGCGAACGCACGTGCCGCCCGACCCCTCCGGTGCTGGTCCCGACTACCAGCGCGATCCTGCGGTTCACCGCTCTGCCCTCCTGCCCTCTCGTACGCTCCTGACACGGGTGGCCACCGCCCGCGGCGCGGACGGGTCCACCAACGCGGCCACGACCGCGAACACCACCAACCCGGCCCCTGCGGCCACCATCGCCGAACCCGCGGCCCGCCACACGCCGTCCAGGGGCAACACCGCCGCGACCGTACGGCCCACGGCCCACCCCGCGACGCCTCCCACCAGGGACGCGACCACCGACCGGCCCACCCCCGCCAGCGCCGCCCGTCCATGCGCACGCGCCGAACCCGCGCACGACAAGACCGCCGCCAAGGTGAGCCCCACCGTCATCGACGCGCCCTGCGCAGCGATCGTCCACTCCGCGGGCACCGCCCACACCAGCACGACCGCGCCCGTCATCACCACCACCCAGCCGGCGACCTGGGCGGCGGCCGCCCGGCGGCCGTCGTGGGAGGCATACAGCGCCCGACCGAGCAGGGCCACCAGACCGAACCCCACCACGCCCGGAGCGTAGGCGAGCAGCGCCCGCTCCAGCGCCAACGGGTCCTCCCGCGCGAAGACCACCGCGACCGGGACGGCGCCCGCCGCCAGCGCGGTGCCCGCCCCCGCCGTGGCCACGGTCGTGGCCCGGGCCGCACCGGAGACCAGGGTGGCGAACCCCTGCCGGTCACGGTCGGCGTGCGCCACCGCCAGGGCCGTGAAGGCACTGGTGGCGACGGGGACCGCGATCACCCCGTAGGGAAGGGTGAACAGAGCCCAGGCGTAGGTGTGCAGCACGGCCGCGCCCGCGCCGCCGCCGTGGTTGGCCAGGGCCACGAACAACAGCAGACACACCTGCATGGCCACGAGGGGCAGGAGAGAGGCGACAGCCAGTGCCCTGACCCGCTCCCCCACCCCGGGCGGGAACGTCAGACGCGGGCGGGGACGCACGCCCAAACCCGCCATCGGGCCGAGCACGGTGAGGAACAGGGCGGCCACCCCGGCGGTCGTCCCCAGCGACAGCGTGAGCTCGGCGGCCGTGGACAGCTCCCCCACGTCCTGGCGGCCTCCGGCCCCCAAAGGGACGAAGACGAGGTAGGCGGTGATCACCACGAGACTCGACACGAGCGGAGCCAAAGCGGGCGCGAGGAACCGGCGGTGGGCTTGGAGCACCCCGTACAGGACCGCCGCCAGGCCGTAGAAGACCACCTGGGGGGCGAACACGACGAGCATGCGCGCGGCCAGGGCGAGCAGGTCGGCGTGATCGCAACCGCTCACCGGTCCCAGCATGAGCGCGGCCACGGGGACCGCGGTGGCGGCGAGCAACACGGACAGGGGAACAGCCAGCAGCAGGACCCAGGTGATCAGCGCGGAGACGGTGTGGCGTACCCGCTCGTGGTCGTCCCGCCTCACGGAGGCCGCCAGAACCGGCACGACCATCGCGGCGAGCGCCCCGCCGATGACGATCTCGAACAGAACCGCGGGCAGCTGGTTGGCCGTGACGTAGGCGGTGCCCAGACAGGTGTCTCCGACCGTCCGGGCGAACACCACCGTCCGCCCGAAGCCCGCCACCCGCGCTCCGACGGTGGCCAGCGCGATGACCGCCGCCGCCGTGCCGACGCCGCGCGTCACCTCGCGGCCGAGGGCGGCGCGGGGCACCGTGCTCCCCTCACACGCACCTGCCCCAGCGGTCGAGGCGGCGCAGGGCCGGCACACGGTCGATGACCCGGGAGAAACTCGTGCGCTCACTGGCCAGGGTCAGGGCGACGGCCCCGCCGAGCAGCACCAGGCGCACCGGTCTGGGCGCGCGGGCCACGGCCGCCACCCCCAGGGCGGCGCCGAGCGCGTTGGCGCCCGCGTCACCGAGCATGGAGCGTTCGGCCAGGTCGTCGGGGAGCAACGCGGCCGACGCCCCCACCACCGGACCGACCAGGGGCGCGGCCGGGGAGGCCAGTGCCGGGGCCGCCGCCAGCAGTACGAGCTTGGCCGCACGGCCCGGGCGCAGGTCGAACAGGTTGACCAGGTTGGCGCTGGCGGCGATGAGCGCCCCGTCCAGGAGCGTGTCGGCCGCCGACCGGCGCAGCAGCGCGGCCGAGGCCACCCCCGTGGCACCGATACCGACCATCTTGACCAGCCCCGTGGTCACGCGCCCCCGGGCCAACGCCCCCAGGTGACCGCGCAACCCGCGCGCGGCGGGGGATCCCGACAGGTCGTCGTAGGCCCCGAACGCGGCGGCCCCGGCGGCGGCCAGGGCACAGGAGGCACGCGCACGCGGGGTCAGCCCCGGAGTGACCAGGCTGGCGGCGCACACGCCCGAGGCGAGCGCGGGCCCCTCCTGGAGGGTGACGGATCGGCCCCGGAAGTTGGTCCGCCGCCACGGGTCCGGCTCGTCCGCGACGGTTCCGGCGCCCGACCCCTCCCCGGGCCCCTCAGCCCCGGCCGGTGCTTTCGCCGACGGCCCGGGCGCGCGGACCGGCCGGGGCCGCGTGAGCAGCGTGTAGGCGGCGCGGGCGGCCACGGGCCCCGCCATGGCGCCGACCAACCCCTGGCTGAGGGGACGCCCACAGGACAGGAGGACCTCAACGATCGAAGGCCGACCACCGGGGGTGGCGGAGGACGACAGACGCGTCACCACCGGCCTCACTCCCCGGCCCGGGCGGCGTGGCGCGCCTCGTCCCGCGAACGGGTGTCCCCCGCCCCGTCGGACTCTCGCCCCCCGGAGTCCTCATCCTCGGTGTGCCTCGGTTCGGGCAGCGGGTCGGGAACGAAACCCACCGCTCCCTCGCCCATCCCGTAGGCGAGGGCCGCCCCCTCCAGGCTCGCCGCCAGGGCCAAAACGGTGATCACATCACCCATCGGACGCCCAGCCAGGTCAACGGTGGTGAAGGCGGACTCCTGAGCGCGGGCTCGGGCGATGAGACCGCCGGGTTGGCCGGAGACGGCGTCCCCGGCCAGGACCGTGGGGCCGACCTCCTCGCGCAAAGCGGCGACGAACGCGGTCAGGGCGGTCTGAGCGGCCTCGGAGTCGCCCTCGGAACCGAACGCGGGCGCGACCACGACCACCGCGTCGGCGGCCTCGGCCGGATCACCGTGGAGCTCGACCAGCCCGCCCTCGGCGAAGGCGGCCAGCACCGCCTCAGCCGTCCGGTCGTCCGCCTCCTCGTCTTCGCCCTCGTCGCCCTCGTCGTCCTCGTCCTCGTCGTCCTCAGAACGCGTGTCGCGAACCAGCGCCCGGCCCAACTCCGTACCCGCCCGGTGGTGGGCTCCTCCAGTGAGCCGGTCGGGGTCGCGCGCGACCTGGACCGCCAGCTCTCCGATGAAGGTCGCCTTGTCACCGTCCACCAGATCCGGGGTGAGGTCGACACGGCCGACCACCTCGCCGTCGGCCTCCTCGACCCGGTCGGCCAGCGCCGCGACCACCTCGCCGTCGGCCCCCGGGGCGGCCACCACGACCACCCCCACATCGTCGAGCCGACGGTCGAGCACGTCCTCGGAAGCGGCCTCGGCGAACATGTCGGCACCCGCACCGACGCGCTCGGCCTCGTCACGTTCGGCGCGCAGCTGCTCGCTCTGGCCGCGCAGGTCGGCGGTCTCCGACTGGAGGGTGTTGAGCAGCGGGTCCTGAAGCATGGTGGTACCCAGGACGAGCCCCACGGTGAGCGCGAGGAACACCGCGACGATGGACACCAGGTGGTAGCGGAAGTCGATCACGTGAACAGCCCCGTCATCCAGTAGGAGAACGCGTCCCAGCGCGCCGCGAGGAAGGTGAGGTAGACCTGGCCCGCCGGGGAGCTGTAGGCGGCGACGACGATGGTGATCAGGCAGGCGGCCACCAGGCCCAACAGAGCCCACGGAGAGATCCGCGAACGGTAGAGGCGGCTGACCCCCTTGGCGTCCACGAGCTTGCCGCCCACCCGGAGGCGGGTGAGGAACGTACTGGCCATCCCCGAACGCCCCTTGTCGAGGAACTCCTCCAGGGTGGCGTGGGTGCCGACGGCCACGATGAGCGCGGCGCCCGCACCGTCGGCCAACATCATCGCCACGTCCTCACTGGTCCCGGTCGCGGGGAAGACCACGGCGGTGTGACCGAGATCGGTGAGCCGGGACAGCCCGGGGGCGCGACCGTCACGGTAGGCGTGGACGACCAGTTCGGCGCCGCTGCCCAACGCCCGGTCGGAGACGGAGTCGAAGTCCCCCACGATGATGTCGGGCCGGTACCCGGCCTCCATGACCGCGTCCGCTCCCCCGTCGACGGCGATGATCACCGGCCGGAACTCGCGAATGTAGGGGCGCAGGGCCGCGATGTCCTCGCGGTAGTGGTAGCCGCGCACCACGATGAGGGCGTGGCGTCCCTCGATGCTGGTGGTGATGGCCGGGATACCGACACCGTCGAGCAGCAGGTCGCGCTCGTGCTGGAGGTAGGCCATGGTGTTGGCGGCGAAGGCCTCCAGCTGGGTGGCCAGGCCCGCGCGCGCCTCGGCCATGGCCGCCTCGACCGTCCCAGGGTCCTGGAGGGTGCCGCGGGCGATGACCTCGTCCCCCCGGTAGAGGGTGGCGCCGTCCAGACGCAGACGCTCACCGTCGCGCGCCCGGGTGAACACCTCGGGGTCGACGTCGTCCACCAGCGGGATCCCCGCCGCGACGATCATCTCGGGGCCCTGGTTGGGGTAGCGGCCGCTGATGCTGCGGGCGACGTTGAGCACCGCCGAGACACCGCACCCGACGAGGGCCTCGGCGCTGACCCGATCGAGGTCGACGTGGTCGATGACGGCGATGTCGCCGGGGTGGAGCCGTTTGGTCAGGTTCTTGGTGCGGCGATCCGAACGGACAGGCGCGACCAGCCCGGCGGGCGCGTCCCCCCGGGAGCGGCGCAACCGCAGGACTGTGGCGCTGAGCGCATCCGATACCTTCATCGATCGCATACTGTCAGAACTCACTTACTGTGAGTCATAACAGCTGGTCGGTCGGCGTGTTCTCAGCGTCAGTGTGCCCTCAGCACCCGCCCGCGCAAGGGACTCGGGAAACCCCACGGACCCCGCACCAGGTATCGGAGCGGGGCCCGGACGGGGTCTCGCGGATCAGGCCGCCGGGTAGGCGCGCTCCGGATCGGCGTTGGTGAGCAGCTCCTCGGCGTGGGCCCGACCCAGCTCGGAGTCCTCCAACCCGGCGAGCATGCGCGACAGCTCCCGAACCCGCCCGGCCCGGTCCAACCGGACCACACCGCTCTCGGTGACCAGCCCTTCGGTGGACTTCTCCACCACCAGGTGGGCAT
The DNA here is from genome assembly GCF_000341125.1 of Nocardiopsis lucentensis DSM 44048. Taxonomy (GTDB): domain Bacteria; phylum Actinomycetota; class Actinomycetes; order Streptosporangiales; family Streptosporangiaceae; genus Nocardiopsis; species Nocardiopsis lucentensis. The sequence continues at coordinate 5,966 of NZ_ANBC01000903.1, forward strand.
CGGCGAAGGCCGCGACCTGGGGCAGGTGGGTCACCACGATGACCTGGGCCCGCTGGGCCAGGCGGGCCAGACGGCGACCGATCTCGACGGCGGCCTTACCGCCCACCCCCGCGTCGACCTCGTCGAAGACGAACGTGGGCACCGGATCGGCACCAGCGAAGACCACCTCGATGGCCAACATGACACGGGAGAGCTCACCACCGGAGGCCCCCTTGTGCAGAGCCAACGGAGGCGAACTCGGATGCGGCGCCAACAGGAGCTCCACATCGTCGCGCCCGTGCGGCCCGAACTCCTCCCCCGTCTGGATGCGCACACTCACCCGCGCGTGCGGCATCGCCAACGCGGTCAGCTCCTCGGTCACGGCCACGCCGAACCGCTCGGCCGCCTCGGCACGGATCCGCGTCAACTCCCCAGCCGACTCCTCCAACCGGGAGTACAGGTCGTCGGCCTCAGCCCGCAGCGCGTCGATCCGCTCGTCGTCGCCCTCCAGCTCGTTGAGCCGCTTAGCCGCGTTCTCCGACCAGGCCAGCACCTCGTCAGTCGTCTCACCGTACTTGCGGGACAGCTGGGTGAGCAGGGCGCGCCGCTCCTGCACCGCCGCCAGACGGGCCGGATCGGCCTCCACCGACTCCCCGTAGGAGGCCAGCTCCGTGGCGGCATCGGAGATGATGTAGGACGCCTCGTCCAAACGGTCCCCGATCGCACCCAACCGCGCGTCGTGCTCACGCACCGACGTCACCGCCTGCCGGGCCGTCGAGAGCAGGCCGACCACGTCGACCTCCACATCGGAGGCCGGGTCTCCGACCAGCGCCTCGTGCGCCGTCGTGGCCGCCACCCGCAGGCCGTCGGCGTGCGCCAGACGGGTCTCCTCCGCGAGGAGCTCGGCGTCCTCACCGGGCTGCGGCTGCGCCGCCTCGATCTCCTCCACCCCGAACCGCAGCAGATCGGCCTCCTGTGCGCGCTCACGGGCGCGACGCACGATCTCCTCCAACTCGGCCGAGACCTCACGATGCCGCCGATAGGCCGCCGCGTACCGCTTCAGCTCCTTGGCCAGTTCCGGCCCGGCGAACCGGTCCAGGGACGAGCGCTGACGGTCAGCCCGCAGCAAACGCTGCTGGTCGGACTGGCCGTGCACCGCGACCAGGTCATCCGCCAGGTAGGCGAGCAGACTCACCGGGGCCGACCGGCCGCCCATCGTCGCGCGCGAACGCCCCTCCGCCGACACGGCACGGGTGAGGATGAGGACATCGTCGTCGATGTCGCCACCGGCCTCCAGGACCCGCGAAGCCACCCGACCGTCGCCGGGAACCGTCAAACGGCCCTCGACGACCGCCCTGGGGGCGCCGGGGCGCACACGCTGGGGGTCGGCCCGTCCGCCGAAGAGCAGCCCGAGCCCGGTGACGACCATGGTCTTTCCCGCACCGGTCTCGCCCGTCACGACGGTCAGTCCCGGTGACAACTCCAGAACGGCGTCATCGATGACCCCGAGCCCCTGGATGCGGACTTCCTCCAGCACCGAACCCTCTCCTGATAGTTGACGCCTGTGCGTTCACACGCGCGCCGCACGCGCGTACGCGACGTGCCAGGAACCGTGTCCTGGTTCAGCGGTCGCGCTCGCCCCGCCCGCGCCAGCCCGCGACCGGCAGGCCGAANCCGGGCCAGCCGAACCGGCGTGTCCGCACGGGTGATCTCTATCCGTGCCCCGGCGGGCAATTCGACCATACGCCGTCCATCACACCAGAGCACGCCCGGTGCCGTGTCCGGCAGCACCTCCAACGCGACCGTCGCACCCGGCCCCACCACGAGTGGACGGGCGAACAGGGCGTGGGCGCTGAGCGGAACGACGAGCATCGCGTCGACGTCGGGCCAGACCACCGGCCCCCCGGCGGAGAAGGCGTGTGCGGTGGACCCGGTGGGGGTCGCGCACACCACACCGTCACAGGTCCAGCGGGACAGCGGACGGCCATCGATCTCCAGGACGGCCTCCAGAATGCGGCGGGCCTCGCCCTTCTCCAAGGTCGCCTCGTTGAGCGCCCAGGTCCGCACCGGGGGCGCCCCGTCACCACGACCGCCGTTGAGAACCGCGACGTCGAGGGTCATACGCTCCTCGACGACGTAGTCACGTCGGACCACGCTCTGCACGGTCTCCCCGAGATCCTCGCGTTCCGCCTCGGCCAGGAAACCGACATGGCCCAGGTTCACACCGAGCAAGGGGGCGCCCGCCGGACGCGCGATCTCGGCGGCGCGCAGCAGGGTGCCGTCACCGCCAAGCACCATGACCAGCTCGACACCCTCGGCGGCCTCCGCCGGTTCGACCGCATCGACCGGTGCCAGAGCGCACCCCTCAGCCGCCAGCTCCTCGACCTCGCCCTTGAGCATGCGCACCGTCAGCCCGGCCCGGGTGAGGCTCTGGTGGACCAGGTGGGCGCTGCGGATCGCCGCGGGCCGACCGGTGTGGGCCAGCAGGAGAACACTGCGTCCGCTGGTCATCGCCGTCCCCTTACGTTGGTTCCCCCGGCGGGGAGTCGGATGCGGGCCGGGAGCGGTCGCTGACCCGGCCGGGTCACGTTACCGGACACCGAGGACACGGTGCCACGCCGTCAGGGCATGCGCGGCGGACACCTACTCCGCCGCGCGACGCCCCAGCACACCCTCGCGACGTTCTCATCAGCCGAAAGCCGACCCGGGCGGGCCCCGCCGTGCGACGCCGTTGAGCTTACGAAGCAGGCACGGCGGGGAAACCCCTTCTCCGGCCTCGCCGGAACCGCGCTGGGGACGCCCGCCCGTCGCCCTCCACCGCCCTCAACGAACACCTGCGGCGCGGTCCCCACCCCGCGACGAGCAGCATCCACCGAACACGCCCTAGCGGGGCCCCTCGTCAATCGCCCGGGCCAGCCGATCAGGATCCAGGGGCGGCGCACCCGCGCGCATCCACAGGAAGTACTCGACATTGCCTGAGGGCCCCGGAAGCGGACTCGCGGTAACGTCCACAGTGCCCAACCCCAGTCCGAGCGCGTGCTCGGCGACACGGGTGACCGCCTCGGCTCGCAGGGCGGGGTCACGGACCACACCACCGGCCCCGACGCGCTCCTTGCCGACCTCGAACTGGGGCTTGACCATGAGGACGAAGTCGGCGTCAGGGGTGACGCAGTCACGCAGCGGAGCCAGGACCAGGGTCAACGAGATGAACGACAGGTCGCCCACAACCAGGTCGGGGCGGGGCTCACCGATCCGCTCGGGCGTGAGCTCACGGACGTTGCACCGCTCCATCACCCGCACACGCTCATTGCTGCGCAGGGACCAGGCGAGCTGCCCGTAACCGACGTCGACCGCCGTGACGCGCGCGACCTCACGTCGCAACAGCACGTCGGTGAACCCACCGGTGGAGGCCCCCGCGTCGAGCGCGTGCCGACCGGAAACGTCCAGAGCGAACGCGTCCAGGGCACCGATGAGTTTGTGGGCGCCCCGGGAGACGTAGGGCGGTTCCTCCGAGGGGGTGCGCACCACGATGGGCTGATCGGTGCCGACCTGGGTGGCGGCCTTGGAGGCCACCATCCCGGCCACACGGACGTACCCGCCCTCGATGATCTCGGCGGCGTGGCCGCGGGAGCGTGCGTGCCCGCGGCGGACGAGTTCCGCGTCGAGCCGACTGCGTTTTGCCATGGTCACCTAGGATACCGGGGGCCGGCGGGGGCGTTCGCGTCCTGGTCCAGGGCACCGAGCACCGACGACAACTCCTGGTGCAGGGAGTCGAGGACACCGACGTGCTCGGCGGTGGGCAGCCCGTCCAACGCGGCCAGCCGCTCGCGCGTACTCGTGAGGGTCCGCTCGGCCAGTTCCGCGGCCTGTTCCGTGGGGTCCGTCATCACTCTCCCCTGCTCGTGTCGGCGCTACTTCTTCGCGGTTCCCTTGCCCTTGGTCGTCCGCTTGCTCGCGGCGCTCTTACCGGTCGAGCGCGCACGGCTGGACCGCGTGGTCGACTTCGCGGCGCCCTTGGCCGTGGAACGCCCCTTGCCGGCCGCACCCCCCGTCTTGGCGGGCTGGGGCTCGGCACCACCGTCAGCCTCCG
>NZ_ANBC01000904.1 GCF_000341125.1 Nocardiopsis lucentensis DSM 44048
GGCCCCCGGAGACTCGGCGTCGACGGAGGCCCCATCTGCGGGCTCGGGGCGCGGTTCGGGGGCGACCGCCTCCTCGACGGGGGCGGCCTCCGGTCCCGGGGCGGCGATCGCGTCGGGTCCGGGACCAGGCTCCGGGCCCGCCTCGACGGGCGCGAAGACCCGCTCGGAAACCTGGTGGCGCGCGGCCAGACGGCGTTCGAGTTCAGCGACCCGACGCGCGAGGCGGTCGTGCTCCCCCCGGGGGACGACGTCCATCCGTTCCAACTGCCGTTCGACCTCGGACCGGACCAGGGCGGCGATGGCGGCACGGTTGGCCTGACTGGTCTCGATGAGCTCCCCCGCCAAGGCCTGGATGTTCTGACCGACCCTCGGCGGCAGCGCCTCGCCACCCGCCCGCTCCGGCGCGGCGGTACCGCTGGCTCGCAACAGCGCCTTGGCCGCCGCGACGGCCTCCTTACGCGACAGCTCTGTGAGGCCACTGGCGGCATCGAGATAGGTGCGTACCGCGTCGACGACCATGTTTCACGTGCTCCTTGATGGGACCGTGGAAGGAAGGGCAAGGGGAGGGGCGCACGGGGCGGGGGAGCCGCGGCGCGACGTGGGGGGTCGCGGTCAACGCTACCGGGGCGCGGGCCCCGATCGCACGGGAACCCGGGAGGCGGCGCCTTTCGTCCCGTTCGCGACGGCGGGCCCCAACGCGCACCGGATAGGGCATCATGTGGCCATGAGCAGCATCGAGGCGTGCCTGGCCGGCATCGCGAGGGTGAACGAACGCATTATCGCCCAACCCGAGTCCGAACGCCGCAAGCACATCCGCGAACGTTCGGTCAGCGTCGTGGTCCCGGACCTGTCGACGGTGTTCGACATGCGACTCACCCTGGACGGTCTCGTGGACATCACCCACCGCCCCTCCGACCAGACGGCACCCTCCCCGCAGGTGCGGGTGACCGTGGGCAGCGCCGACCTGGTCGAGCTGGCGGAGGATCGGATGGACTACGCCCGTGCGCTGCTCACCCGCCGCGTCAGGGTGGACGCCAGCATCAGCGACCTGCTGCGTATGCGCCGCCTGATGTAGCGCCTCCCCCGCGGGCCGAGCGGATCGGGAGGACGCCCCGACCAGGCGGCACACCGGTGGATAGGCGGTACCGTTCTGAGATGCCACGCCAACCTCTCGCACTGGCTCCCTTCCGAGGGCTGCGCTACACGGACCTGGACGTCGGGCGGATCCTCGACTCCGGTGAGTTCGAGGTCGCCAACCTCCTCGCTCCTCCCTATGACATCCCCGGCCCGGAGGAGACGCTCGAACTCCTGCGATCGGACCCACACAACGCCGCCTACCTCACGGTTCCCTACCAGCTGAACCTGACGATGCCCGGTAGCTGCGGCGGCCAACCCGCAGGGTTCATCTACGAGAAGGCGGCCGCACGCCTGAACACGTGGATCGACGACGGTGTACTGGCCCAGGACCCCGCAGCCGCCCTGTACGTGTACGAGCAGGTGACCGTGGACGGGACCCGCCAACGCGGGCTCATCGGCGCGCTGAGCCTGCCCTCGTCCACCGCTCCCGGCCCGGTGCGACCGCACGAGCAGGTGGAGCACGGCCCGGTGGGCGACCGAACCCTGCTGATGTCCAGCACCCGCGCCAACCTCGAACCGATCTTCCTGCTGTACCCCGGCGGGAACGGTGCGGCCACCCAGATCACCGAGGACGCGGGGAATCACGGGGAACTGCTGGTGGAAACCCACACGGCCGACGGGACCCGGCACCGGCTCTGGGCCATGACCGACCCGGCGACCCATTCCGAGATCGAAGCCGACCTCGCCCCCCGCACCGCCCTGATCGCGGACGGCCACCACCGTTACGCCGCCTACCAGCGAATGCACGAGTACGGCGACGACCCGGGATGGGCGTACGGCCTCGCCTACCTCGTGGACAGCGACGCCAATCCCCCGGCCCTGAACGCCATCCACCGCGTCGTGCCGAAGCTGACCGCCGACCAGGCGGCCGAGTCCGCGCGGTCGGTGGCCCGGGTCGAACGCCTGGACGCCTCCTGCCTCCCCGAAGCCGAGCGGACCCTCGCCAAGGCGAAGCACCCGGCCCTGCTCCTGGCCGACCCGAGTGGCGGCTTCCACCTCGTGTCCGGTTTCAACCCGCGGCGTCTGGCGGAGGCCGCCCCCTCGCGGTCCGACGCCTACCGGGAGCTGCCCACGACCGCACTGCACCACGTGCTCCTCCCTCTGTGGGACATCCCCGACCACCGCGTGCGCATGGTGCACGACGATTCCGCCGAGGCGATCGAGGCGGCCCGCCAGGGGGAGGGCACAGCCGTCATCGTGCCCCCACTGAGCGTGGAGCAGGTGTACGCGGTCGCCGAGCACGGCGAACTCACCCCGCGCAAGTCCACCTCGTTCGGCCCCAAACCTCGCAGCGGCCTGGTCATGCGGGTCCTGCCCTGACCATCGCGCTCCGCCCACCCCCCGACTGCGGACCACGATCACCCCCGACGCGGGATCGAGCTCGCCCACCGCACCGCACGAACCGCGTACACCCCGGCCACCGCGACCCCGGCGACCACCAACAGGGTGAACCCGGTGGGAATGACGTAGAAGGTCTGTTCCCAGGTGACATGACGGTTCTGGGCCAACAGCCCGAGGAGACGATTCACGAACACCGCGGCGAGGATCACGGCCAGGCCCGGCAGCAGACGCACCGCGGTACGCCACCGGGGACGAGCTCGGGCGGCCTCGACCCAGACCCCGGCACGCCGCACCCCCCGGTACCCGAGGTGGACGGCGAGCCCCGTCAGGGCGACCAGGACCAGGTCGAGCGCCAACAGAACCGCTCCGGCCGGGTCGGTGGGCTCCTCGCCAACGGCGAGGGCCACCAGCCCCGACAGCAGGGCGTAGGAATCGGAGCTGCCCAGCCCAGTGGGAGCCATCACCGCGATCCCGTACCCTCCCTCCGGCAGCAGCGCCTGGTAGGCCGTGTACGTGAACTGGACACCACCGTGCGACAGCATCGGCGTCCCCGCCGGTGTGTCCCGGGTGTTCCAGCCCAGGGCGGTGCTCTCGCCCAGCCCGTCCTCCGCGAGAGGGGTGTGTGTGGTGTCGACCCCCTCCCCCGACAGGACACGGGCACCGTCGGCGCCCTCTCCCCCGTTGTTCTGCGCGATGAGCCACCGGGCCATATCCGTGGCGGTCGTGACCATTCCGCCCGCGCCGTTGAAGTAGCTCTCCGGCTCCACGATGGGGACCGCTCGGCCGAGGATCGAGATATGGCCTCGTGCCACACCCGCCTCGAACACCTCGTCGGCGGTGTCCACCGTGGTGGTGGCGTCCATGCCCAGGGGTGTGAACGTGCGCTCGTCCAGGAACTCGTCGAAGGGTCGCCCCCCGACGACCTCCACCATGCGTGCCGCCACGTGGTAGTTGGGATTGTGGTAGTGTTCCTCGTTCCCCGGTTCGGCGGCCAACCGGACGTCGGCGAGGCGGGCGACCGCACCCTCCAGGTCGTCGGGAACGGGCGCCCCCTTCTCCGCGAAGGCGCTGTCGGTCATCCCGGAGGTGTGGGTCAGCAGTTGGCGGACGGTGATGTCCTCCGAACGCGGGTCCGCCGTCGTGAACTCGGGCAGGTGCGCCACCACCGGGTCGTCGAGCGTGATCTCCCCGTCCTCGACAAGTTGCATGACGGCGAGCGCGGTGAAGGCCTTGCTGACCGAGGCCGCGCCCATGGGGGTGTCGGCGGTCATCGGCTCGCCCCGGGAGTCGGTGCCATACCCGGCGGTGTGCACCACCCCCGACCCCCGGGTGACAGCGACGGTGGCGCCGGGCAGCGGCGAGGAGTCCAGATAGCCACCCACGTAGGCGTCCACGGTCTCGGGCGTCAGCGGACCGGAGGAGACCGCGGACCTGGTGTCGGCCGCGACGGGAGCGGCGCTGAGGAAGGTGGCGGCGACGGCCAGGAGGCCCGCCGCCACAGCCTTGATCGGGAACATGGTGACCATCGTGTTCCACGGGACACGGCCGGCGCGACGGTGTCGGCCACACCATGACCCTGCGGTCCACCACACCCACATCCGTACCGTCGTCCCCCGCCGTGGGGAATGACCGAACGAAAGCCGAGGACCCCATGACCGTCCCCCGGCCCACGAATCCCCGCTCCCCCCTGACCCGGTCCTCGCTCACCCGAGACCTATCCGCTCTCGGCGTCAGAGAGGGCGACACCCTCCTGCTCCACTCCTCCCTCCGCTCCCTCGGCTGGGTGTGCGGCGGAGCACCGACGGTGGTCCACGCGCTGACCGACGTGGTCGGCGCACGGGGAACCGTCACCGTACCAACCCAGACCATGGACAACTCCGACCCCGCGACCTGGACGCACCCACCCGTCCCCGAGGACTGGTGGCCGGTCATCCGAGCCGAGTCGCCACCGTTCGACGCGAGGGTGACCCCGACCCTGGCCATGGGGCGGATCGCGGAAACCCTGCGCACATGGCCCGGCGCGGTACGCAGCACACACCCGCAGACCTCCTTCGCCGCCCTGGGGCCCCAAGCCGGCCGACTCATGTCGGAGCACGCGCAGGACTGCCGACTGGGCGAACGCTCCCCGCTCGCCGGGCTGGAGCGGGCCGGCGCCCGCGTCCTGCTGCTCGGGACGGGGTACGCGTCCTGCACGGCCTTCCACCTCGCGGAGTACCGGTTGCCCCGGCCCGCCCAGGAGGAGTTCTCGTGCGCGGTCATGACCACCGAGGGGCGGCGGGCGTGGGTCACCCACGACGACGTGGCTCTGGACGCGAGCGACTTCGAACACCTGGGAACGGCCTTCGAGGGCACTGGTGCCGTGACGACGGGGCGAGTGGGCCAGGCCACGGCACGGTTGTTCTCCCTGCCACGGGCCGTGGAGTTCGCGACGGGGTGGCTGCCCCGACACCGCTGACGAGTGCGACGCAGCGCACACCGGGGACGGGCGGCCCCGCTCACCCCGGCGCCCGTAGCCTGGACACGTCCACTCCCATCGCACGGAACGGGTGCCCCGCCATGTCCCTGCTCGCCGCCGACCGCCCACTCTCGGAGCTGTACGACGCGATGCTCCTCGACCTGGACGGCGTGGTCTACATCGGTCCGCGTGCGGTGCCGAGCGCACCGGAGGCCGTGGGCAAGGCGCGCGCGGCGGGGGCACGGGTGGCGTTCGTGACCAACAACGCCGGGCGAACCCCCGCCCGGATCGCCGAGCACCTCACCGATCTCGGCGTCACCGCCACCCCCGAGGACGTCGTGACCTCGGCCGAAGCCGCGGCACGTGTGGTACGCAACCGGTTCCCGACCGGGTCGGACGTGCTCGTGGTGGGCGACACCGGACTGCGCCAGGCCATCCGGCGCATGGGGCTGCGGCCGGTCACCGTGGCGACGGAGTCGGTGGTGGCCGTGGTGCAGGGATACGCGCGCGGAATGTCCCGCGACCTCCTCGACCAAGGCGCGCTCGCGGTGGCCCGGGGCGCGCTGTACGTGGCGAGCAACGCCGACGCCACCGCACCCAACGAGTGGGGGATCACCCCGGCCAACGGCTCCTTCGTTCGAGTCATCGCCCACGCGACCGGCGTGGAGCCGATCATCGCGGGTAAACCCATGCGCCCGCTGCACGAGGAGGGCATCCTGCGCACCGGAGCCCGCAATCCGCTGATCGTCGGCGACCGCCTGGACACCGACATCGAGGGCGCCACGACGCACGGGGCCGCCGGGATGCTCGTGTTGTCGGGAGTGGCCACGCCGTTGGACGCGCTGGCCGCACCAGCGCACCAGCGCCCGCGCTACCTGGCCTGGGACGTGTCGGGGATGAACCAGACGCACCCAGCCGTGGTCCGGGAGGGAACTCGGACCCGCTGCGAGGGGTGGACTGCCGACACCGACGGCGGCGAGCTCCGCCTGGAGGGAACCGGAGACCGGTTGAACGGGCTGCGCGCACTGTGCGCGGCGGCGTGGGCGGACGACACGGTGGACCCGACCGGCCCGTCCGTACACGAGGCGCTGAACCACCTGGGTTGGTGACCCGATCACGACTCCTCCCCCTTCTTTCCCACCCGCTCCGCCGTGCGCACTTCCACCTCATAGATGGCTCGCACCCCATCACGGACCCGCCGGACACGCCTGCGCAGTGCCCCGGTCATCTCGACGACCTCATCCAGCCTCCAGGCACGGACCCGTTCCTGAACACCGGGGTCGAAGCTGACACAGGTGATGGAGTCGGAGCGGTGTCCCCGGAACCTGGACTCGTCCGTGCGGGCCGCACAGATCCGCCAGGTGGCGATCCGGTCCCCACTGGGCAGTTCCCGGACCGAGGGTTCGGCGGTGATGCGCCCCGCCACGACGATCTCATTGCGATGCCCCGCCCGCGCGGGGGTCGTCCGCTGGCCCATGTACCCTCCTTCCCGAAGTGCGCTAACTCCAGGCTCGCGTGGCCTGAGCCGAAGGAAAAGCCCCATCTCGAACCTGTGGACAACTCCCCCTGCTCCCTCCCGTCGGGGACGACCTGTCCTAGAGTCGGTGGTCTCAGCCGCGTGACCGGACAGGAGTGCTTGTGGACGTGAACGACCTGCCCGAGGGAATCACCCACCTGGGCGACGACGTCTTCGCCATCGACACGATGCTCGCCGGGTACCCGGGCGTGGTGTCGGCCTACCTGATCCGATCCGAACGACCATGCGTCGTCGAGGTCGGCACCGCCGGGTCGGCACCCGTTCTGCACCGCGCGATCTCCCACCTGGGGCTGGCCGCCGAGGACCTGGCGACCATCGTCGTCACGCACATCCATCTGGACCACGCGGGCGGCACCGGCGACATGGCGGCCGTGTTCCCCGACGCGGAGATCGTCGTCCACGAGCGCGGCGCTCGGCACCTGGCCGACCCGAGTCGGCTGATGAGCAGCGCCGCGATGGTCTGGGGCGACCGGTTGGAGACCCTGTTCGGGCACATGCGCCCCACCGAGGCGACCCGGATCCGCGCGGTCGGCGAGACCGGGGAGATCGATCTGGGCGGAGGCCGCCGCCTGGTGTCGCACTACGCCCCCGGACACGCCAAGCACCACATGGGCCTGGTCGACACCGCCAACGGCGACCTCTACGTCGGCGACGCCCTGGGGGTGTACAACCCGCTCACGGGCGACGTCCGCCCGGCGACCCCGCCCCCGGACTTCGACCTGGACGCGTGCCTGCGCACCCTGCGGCTGTTCGGCGACATCGAACCGCGACGGCTGATGTTCTCCCACTTCGGCGCCGCGGAGTCGGTACCGGAGACGATCGAGCGCGCGGAGGCCGAACTGCGGGTGTGGGTGGAGACCGTACGCGAGTCCCACGGCACCGTCGGCGACCTGGACCACGCGATCGCCATGGTCCGCGACAAGGTGATGACCCGGTACGCCCCGATGCCCGCCGGGGGTGCGGAGGTCCTCGACACGCTCGCGGGAGCGGAGACCAACGTGTCCGGCATCGTGCACTGGTTGGACCGGCTGGAGGCCGAGCGCGCCGAGAAAAAGGACATGCGGCCCGGGGAGTGACGCACTAGGGTCGCCCGACATGACGATCCGAGAGCTCACCGCGGACGACGTCCCCGAGGCCCACCGTCTTCTGAGCGACGCCTTCCCCGCTCTGGCCGTGTCCGAGGAGGCCGTGGGCTGGCGCCTCGAACACGGACCACCGCGCCCTGGTCCGTGTGCAGGACGGCCGGATTACCGGGCACGTCCGTTCGGTACTGCGCGACGGGGTCGGTACCACCCTGCTCATCGCGGGCGAGGACGGGACGGGCACGGACCTGTTGGCCGCCTCCGAGCGGAGCCTGGTCGAGCGGGGCGCTCGGAGTCTGCGTGTGACGGCGGCCGAGGAGGCGGTCCAGCGCGACGGTCAGGCTCTCCTCGAATTCCTCGGCGGGAGCGAGGTGGTCGACACCCACCAGATCCTCGGGCTCGACCTCCGGAACCTGCCGCCTCTTCCGGCCGCGCCCGTCGGCGCGGAGCTGCGCACGTGGCACGAGCTCGATCCGCGCGCGCTGTACGAGCTCGACCGCCTCACCAGCGCGGACGAACCGGGAGAAGCACCCGCCTTCGCGCCGTTCGAGGACTGGTACGCGAAGATGTGGGGGCACCCTCTCCACGACCTGGACCTGAGCCTGGTCCTGCTGCTCGACGGCAGGCCGGTGGCCATCACCTGTTACGTCTCGGACCGCCGGGCCCGGATGGAGTCGGCGATGACCGGCACCCTCCGTGAGTACCGGGGCCTGGGGCTGGCCGACTACGCCAAGACCGTCGCCCTGCACCGCGCGCGGGAGAAGGGCTTCACCCGTGCCTACACGGGCAACCACACGGACAACGCGCCCATGCTCGCGATCAACGAACGACTGGGATACCGGCTCGTGGGCAGCGAGCACACCTTCGTCAGGGAAGTTCCAGCTCCGTGAGCAGGTGGGCGTACAGGCCATCGGACCACGACAGGTCCTCGGGCAGGTAGGCGAACTCCCGCACCTCGACGGTCTCGAAGTCGCCGCTCAACGGCGCGACGTCCACGACCTGGGCGCTGGTGACCACGGTGACGTGCCCGCTGGCCAGAACGTAGTACCCCAGCACGGACACCTCCCCGAGGGTGGCGTTCGCCTCCTCCCGGACCTCACGCACGACGGTGTCGTGGACGTCCTCCCCGGGTTCGGCGTGTCCGCCGGGGAACTCCCAGGCCCGATCCCGGTGGCGCACCATCAGCAGCCGGTCGCCCCGCAGCGTCAGGCACACCACCGAGTCGTGGGACTCGGGCAGCACCCCCAGATGTACCCGAGCCCCACCGAGCGGCCTCAGTCCCGCTCCCCGTCGTCGGTCTCCTCGGCTTCTTCGGCGTCCGTCCAGATGATGCCGTCGTGGTCGACATCCACGAGTTCGACACCCTCCAGGGCGGCGAGGCGCTCGTCCGCGTCAGTGACGCCCTCACGGTCCACCGCGGACGCCCGCGCGAAGTACTCGCGAGCGTCGTCCTCGCGGCCGAGTTCCTCCAGGACGTCGGCGTAGGCGTAGAAGAGCCGTGCGATCCACGGCCGCGCGCGGCGTTCCTTGAGTTCTGGGACCTGGAGTTCGACCAGGGCGGCCTGGAGATCACCCATGTCGCGTCGGGCCCCGGAGGCGACGATGCGCAGCTCGATCCGATCGGCGGCGTCCAGCTTCGCGGCCGCCGGGTCGTTGCCGATCTCCAGCGCGCGCTCGGGTCTGCCGAGACCACGCTCGCAGTCGGCCATGATCGCCAAGAAGCTGTCCCGACCACTCATCCGACGAGCGGCTCGCAGGTCGGCGAGGGCCTCCTGCCACTTGCCCACCGTGTAGGCCGCGACACCCGATGCCTCACGGACTCCGGGTACACGCGAAGCCTTGCGGCGAGCGAAGGCCGCGTGCCCGTACGCCCGCTCCGGGTCCTCGTCCAGCAGCAGGCCGGCGGCAACGATGTGCTTGCCCACGAGTTCGGCCAGGGACTTCGGCAGCGAGTTCAGGTCACGCTTGGTCTCGGGATCCAGCTGCTCGTAGGTGGCCGCCTCCGGCAGCGGAGGCGCGATGTCCGCGGGGTCGCGGTCACGATCACGGGATCGGTCGTCCCGGCGGTCGTCGCGACCCCGGAAGCCGCCACGGTCATCGCGCCGGTCGCCACGGAAACCACCCCGACGATCATCACGCCGGTCTCGGTAACCACCACGCCGGTCATCGCGCCGGCCCTCACGGCGATCACGGTCATCCCGACCCCGGAAGCCACCACGGTCGTCCCGCCGGTCATCCCGACCCCGGTAACCACCACGATCGTCCCGCCGGTCATCCCGACCCCGGAAGCCACCACGGTCGTCCCGCCGGTCATCCCGACCCCGGTAACCACCACGATCGTCCCGCCGGTCATCCCGACCCCGGTAACCACCACGGTCATCCCGCCGGTCATCCCGACCCCGGAAGCCACCACGGTCATCCCGCCGGTCATCCCGACCCCGGAAGCCACCACGGTCATCGCGCCGGTCGCCGCCGCGTCCCCTCTCACCCCGGGAACCGCTATAGCCGGAACGGGAGCGGGGTCCGTCGCCGCGTCCCCGACCATCGGGCCTCCCGGAACGGTTGCCGCTACGGTCGTTGGCTCCGGAATCCTCGCGGTCTCCCGATCGGCTGTCCTCAGTCATCAACCCGTCCGTCAACATTCAAAAGCGCCGCCAGCGTAGGGTGCGGCAGCGCATCAAGTATTTGTCCCCCCAGCTTACGGTATCTGTACCCCCGGAACGCCCTCCCCAGGGGTGACCAGTCCCCCAGCACCGAAGGCGCCGTGAGGTCACAGCACCTGACTGGGAGGTGGCCCGTTGGTTGTCCACAGGTCCACAACACGGGATAGCACCCCACCTCCCACCCACGCTTAACTAGAAACCGGGGGGACCCCACCCCACGCACCCACCCCCACACCCCATCGTTCACAAACGCACAAACACCGGCACAAAAAAAGGGGGCCGCCCACCAAGGACGACCCCCCAAGAAAAACCGTG
>NZ_ANBC01000905.1 GCF_000341125.1 Nocardiopsis lucentensis DSM 44048
AAAGGAAGTACCCCGGTCCCGCCCATCCCCAGAGGACCGGTCAGAAAATCCCGAGAAAGTTGTAAAGAACCCTTGCGAGCCAGTCAATGACAGACTAAGCTGGAGATACAACAGAACAGAGGGGGTGATAATTCCACCAACCGCCGCAATCCAACGGACGGAAGAGAGGAAACACCCAATGGAACTCCTGGAATGGATGCTCGCCGTTACGATCATCGGAGTGATCGGAACAACCATCGGAATCGCCTTCCAGATCATGGCCTACCGGAAGACCTTCCACCAGAAGAGCAACTACCAGGGTAAGCACCGGAAGTAAGGGATAGGGACCGGGGTAAAGGAAGTACCCCGGTCCCACCTCTTAGGCTTGCACACCGACACAACAGACGCAAGGGAGAGCCAACATGGAAACCAGGGATCTCATACAGGTGATCATCACGCTGGTCACGCTCGCGGCATTGATCGGAGCAACCGTCCTCGGCGGGATGACATGGCTGGTCACCCTGCTCTGGGTGCTCTGGGTGATCGGCGTGGTCGTGTCCGCAGCAGTCGCGCGCGCCCGCCGTCGCCTTGAATGAGACGAAGCCCTAGCCGCACATGCCGCGTCCGTCGCTAAACGTAGGACGTACCGAGCATCGCTCTAACGTCGATCGCTCGCAATGAGTGAGGCGTACCGATCCACGACGCGCCCGGGGACGGCCGCGCCCGCACGTGGCCACTACCGCGCGCATGAGGCACGCCAGGAACACGCGCGCACCGATTGGAGCAAACCACGTGCCACCGGTTCGGTTGCCCTGGGTAGTGGCACGAACCGTGATCACATCATGGTTGCGGAGAGCGTCCAACCGTTGACTCAACTACTGTCCGCACGCGACAGAGTGGTCGCTGTGCGTCACCACCACTCAAAGTCAGTCGCATGCGATGCGCGACATGACCACTGCGCAGCGTTGGATGTCGCAACCTAGACATGTCGCGCGGGCATGAGTGGGCAGGCATACACCACGGCGTGGTTTGACGCGCTCTCAGAGACGCTGAGAGACCCTTACGCGCACCCGACCCTACCGCGCCACGGCCAACGCCGCAGCAGTCGCCTGGAGCGCTTTGGACGCGGCCCCACGGAACGGCTCCCCCATGCCCGAACCGTGGCGTATGCAACACGGAACGTAGGCAACAAGCGGATAACAAAAAGGGGACTACCGAGCGCGACGCCCGGTAGCCCCCCGTCACCAATCACCAAGAGTGATTAGTTACTCAGAGTCACTAACATCCTTTGAACCTGTCCGGCATTTTTTGGGGCTCCCCGGCGTTCCCCAAGGCCCCCCGGGTAGGGGGTCACCCCCCGTGTCGGCCGTGCGGTCACCGAGAGTCAACCGAGTCCGGTGATGGCTCGGAGTTACGGAGTGACACCGAGGATGCGCACCACCGCCGCAGGGTTGGGCAGCACCAGGTCCGCGCGCAGCGTGGCGCGCACCGCGGTGCGGTCGCTGGTGAATCCGGCGGACTGGTCGACCTGGATGTCCGCCTCCTGACGGCTCACCGCCACGACCTGTGGAGCGTCGTAGACGTAGACGCTGGTCGCGTCCGTGGCCGTGCCCTGGGTCTCTGCGGTGGAGATCTGCGAGGTCAGGAACACCGGAACCCCGTAGATCGCGCGTCGCACGCCCTGGGCGCCGGATCCGGCCGACTCCTGGAGCAGGGGCTTGTTGTTGCCGGTGTCGGACTCCTTGACCTTGATCAGCTCGCGCCACGTGCGCGGGTGCATCACGATCGCGGATCCCTCGGCGTTGGCCTCGCTGAGCATGCCCAGCGCGTCGGCGATCGGGTCCAGGTTGGTCAGCGGGGCACCGTCGGTGCCCATGGACACCGTCTGGATGCCGGTCTGGTTGCGCAGGCCTCGAATCTCGGGCGCGGTACCGCTGCCTTGGAAGAAACCGTGGTCGAGCTTGAGCGCGATGGCGCGCGCGAGGTTCTCCATCAGCGTTCGCTGTGCCGACGGGTTGGAGTCGGAGACGAGCTCGTTGGAGGCGAACGTGAGCGCGGCCAGCTTGCGCGGGATCGCGGTCACGACGTCGGCGTCGGGGTCGGAGACGGTGATCTCGTCACCCTCGGGTGTCCAGTTGGCGGCCGCGTCGGAGAGGATCCGCGGGATCTCCAGTCGGGCGCCCTCGGTCGTCTCACGTCGGAAGCCGGACTGCAGGCCGACCGATTCGGCGGCGAGGCGGTCGAAGAAGTAGTCGGCGGCCTCGGAGGGGGCGAAGCTGCCGCCGGCCGTGCCGCTGGTGGTAAGCCACGTCATGGGTGTACTCCCGTAGGTCGTTGGGGTATCGGCGAGCGTTGGTCACGGACCAGCGTCGGGCGCCCACGGGGCGGAAGGGGTGGCGGAGTCGGCCACGGGCTCGAGCATCCACTACCGGGATAACTATACCGCTCTAGTCCCGTTTGAACAGGTCCGCGAGGTCGGGTGTGCGCGTGGTCGTTCCCCGACGGGCGCCGCCGTCCGCTGTGCCTTGGAAGCGTTGGCGTCGCAGGTAGGGCCGCTCGTCGAGGATGGTGTTCACCCGTTCGCTGACCTTGTCGGGTGAGACGCGCCCGTCGTCGTCGAGGAGCTCGGACACGTCGGCGCCGAACACCCACAGGTCGGCGCCGTTGTGGAGTCCGTTGCCGCCTTGCGCGTGGCGCTCCGCCTCGGCGCGCTGCAGCGTTTCGAGGCGACCGGCCAGGGCGTCGCGTTCCGCCTCGGTGGCGCGCAGCTGGGTCCGGTAGCGCGCGGCTTCCCGGTGCGGCTTGCTGTCGGCTGTCTGCCCGTGGTCCGTGTCGTCGGTCTCGCGTGGTGCGGTGTGGGGCGCGGGCGCGTCCGTGTCCGTGTCCGTGTCCGTGTCCGGGGCGGTTTCCTCGTGAGGTGTGGTCATCGTCGGTGTCCTTTCCTGGTGCTGGGTTTCTCGCCCTGTGCCGTCCCATTCGTCCCACCGTCATTTGTGCTGGTCAGCGTGGGACGGTTGGTTTTCTGGGACGGGTCGATCCGTCCCACGCGCGAAAGCGTCCCGGTGTTGGCCTGGGATGACGAGGTTGGGACGGCTGGGACGGTCGGGTGGCTACTCCGCCTGGTGTTCGTCGACGGCGCTGGATTCCGCGGAGGCGTCGCGCACAGGGACGTAGCCGCGGAAGGTCATGCGCAACCGCTCCCGTTGCCGTGCGGACAGTGGGGGCGCCGTGTCCGCGAGCTCCCGGATCCCAGCGACGTAGTCGGGGGCGTAGGTCTCCGGTCCGGTCTGGCCCATGGGTCGCTCCTTCATGGTCTCGGGACGCGTGACGGCCACGGACCGGGGTGATTCGTGGCCGTGGTGTGCGCGGGCGGGGTGCTAGCTCTCGTCGTTCCATTCGATGGTGATACGCAAGGACGGATCGTGGCGCGCGCCCTTGACGTTGGGTAGCAGGGTCACGTTCATGAGCGCGCGGACGACCTCCCGTTGTCGGCTCAACGGGAGCGCGGGCCAGACATCGGCGATACCCGGGGTGACCGGGTCGGGCGTGGTCGGAACGGCGCGCGGCGCGGACGCGCGTTTCTCGGCCGCTTCGATCTCCGGTAGTAGGCGTGCCTCGATACGGGCCAGGGCGGCCGCGCTCACCGTGCCTTTGGCGACCGAGTCATAGACCTCGTCCAACCGGGTCCGCTTCTCCTCAGCTTCGGCACGTGCGGCGCGCGCGTCCTCCTCCTGCCGCTCGTCGACGAGCAGTCCGGACGCGTCCGGACGTGAGAGGCGTTCGAAGAGGACGCTTGTGACGTAGGCGTCCATCCTGTCGCGCATGATGACGGTGCATTTGCCGTGGTTGGTGGGGACACCGCGGCACGCGTACTTGACGGCGCGTTCCGGCTTCCCCGCGGCCCCGGTGCGACGAATCGCCATCGTTCCGCCGCACACTCCGCACCGCGCGATACCGGTGAGCAGGTTGCGCGCGTGCGGGTCGGGGCTGAACTGACGGCCGGGCTCTCGCAGCCGCTGGACGCACACGTAGTAGGTCGTCTCCTCGAGGACGGGCGGCCACGCCGCGTCCCCGATGGTCCGTCCCCGGTGTACGCGCTTGGCGATGTAGGCGGGGTTGAGCAGCATCTGACGCATGGTCATGGTGGACCAGTGGCTACCGGTACCCGTGCGCAATCCGCGGAGGTTGAAATCCTTGCTGATGGCGAACAGCGATTCCCCCGCGGCGAACCGTTCGGCTGCCTCGCGCACCACGGGAGCCTGGGTCTCGTGCGGCACCTGGCGAACGAAGGAACCGTTCTCGCTGTCGTACTCGCGCCGGTACCCGAAGAGCAGTCGCCCATGGGGTTGCCCCTTCAGCGCGTGCGCGCGCTTGTCCCGGATGATCCGGTCACGCGTGACGCTCGATTCCCGTTCATCCAGCAATGCGTCTAGGCCGGTCGTGAACCGGTCGTCGGTCCGTGTGAGGTCATACAGGCGACCCTTGTACGACCACTGGATTCCGTTTTCCTCGGCCACTTTCCGGAGCGTGACGTATGCGCCCAGGTCCCGTTGTGCGCGCGAGGATTCCCACGTGACCAGGACGTCCGACTCACCCGCGCGTAGGAACGAGATCAGTTGCTCGTATTCCGGCCGTTCCTTGGTGGCGTAGCGGGACGCGGAACGGTCGTTGTCGGTGAACACCTTGACGATCGTCCAACCGCGCCGTGCGCATTCGGCGGTGCACTCGTCCACCTGTTGGGAGACGGAACGCAGTTGCTGGCGCGGGTCGCTCGACACGCGCGCGTAGATCACGGCCCGGAGCGCGCGCCCGGGCGCGGACGCGCCGTCAAGCGTGACGCCCGTGGTGACGTCGTGCGTGTGCGCGTCGATCATCGCCCGCCTCCCGTTCCGCGCGCACCGGTCACGGGTGACACGTCGGCAACGCGCGCGGACGGTCCTGCCTCGGGCACGAACGGCGTGCCATGGGGACGCGGGAATACTGCGACCTCGGGCATGCTCCCCTTCCCTTCCATTTCCCTTACAGGCAGGAATCGGGACAGGTTCCCGCGCAGCACTCTGATACCTGAATTACCCGTTCCCATCGTCGGGGGAGCAGCGCATAACTGTATGGTCTCCACCGCGCGGCCACCCATTCCCGCGAGTCCTCTTCGCTGTGTTTCAGCGACCTTGACCATTCGGTTCTCCGCAGTCCAGATTCCCGTCTCGTCTTGGGCGACGAACGTGACACGCTGACCGAGTCGCGATTGCGCGTTGCTCGTCACCGTGACGATCTCGCCGCCGTTGGGAAGGCGCGTGAACTCCTCTCCGACCTTCGGGATCATCTCCGCCAGCGGGCCGAGCTTGATCATGGGCCGGAAGGCGTCGTAGATGTTTCCGGTCTGGTCCTCAGAAAAGGCCGTCACCTGGATCAGCGGCGTCGGCCAGGGAATGCCCATGGCCTCCCCCGGCTCGTAGCCGTAGACCCACCCGCAACCGCACCCGTGTTCGGCGCAGCGGTACGCCTCGCCGCCCCGCGCGTATCCCGCGAACACCACCGGGCCGACCGCTTCGGCGAGGATCTGGGCCGCGGTGAGCGGGCCCTTGCCCCACTTCTGCGGGCGCACGAGCTGGGAGCGACGGTAGAAGAAGGCGCTCGCGGGGGAGTTCAGCGACCGACCGACGTCCGCGTCACGGCGGACGCGGTAGTGATTGGCGAAGAACCACAGCATCTCGTCCGTCAGCTCGAACGGCTCGCCCCGGTGAAACCCGTCGGGGATCACACAGTGCGCCTCGACCCAGTCGATCGCGACGAACAGGGTCGGCCAGGCGACGACCTTCCCGTCAGTCGCCGTCGCCATCGGCGACGACCTTCAGACGGGACCGCGCGGACGGGCGCCGCCGGTCTGAGTGCTCAGGTTTCCCGGACGCTTCCACAGCGACCTCCCCGGGTTCGATCCGCCACCGGTTGCGCAGCATGCCCTGGACCGACAGGCCCAGGCTGTCGAGGTACTGCCGCACGACCTTCTGCAACTCGACGGAGGCGCCCGGCAGCTCCGCCTCGGCGAGCTTTCGCACGAACATGGCGACCTCGTAGCGCTGATCCAGCCGTTCCCACATGACCGCCTGCGGCCGGGTCCACAGGTCGCGCCACAGATCCCACTCACGTGGTCGCGGGTTGACCAACGGCCACTCGGGAGCCTCGCCGGGACGGCCCTCGGCCGGGAGCGTCGTCCACGTCCCTTGGTCCGAGGGCCGGTAGCGACGCAAGGCGTTCGGGTCGGGCGGTGGGCCGGACACTGGACGGGCGCCGCCTCGCGGCATGGCCGATCACCGCCCCTCCGTCATCGATCGCCGCTCAGGGCGTGAACCGCATATCCGGAAGGCGTCACTCCCGACGGTGCCATCCTCCGGGCTCCTCACGGGCGGTGATACGCGCGTGGCAGCGTTGCGTGAGCGCTTGGAGGTTGTCGGGGTCATGGCCCCGGGGCCCCATCGGCCCCAGACCGTCCACGTGGTGGACGTGCTCCGCCGACGGGCGCAACAGCATCGGCAGTGCGGCGTGCTCATCGCATTCGCAATAGGGGTGGTCGTCCAGATACGCGGCACGTGTGCGCTCCCAGCGACGGTTATACCCCTTGGCCCTGGCGCTGGGACGTTTACGGGCATTGGCCCGGGAGCACGCTCGGCAGCGGCCTTTGCTGGATAACTCCGGGCAACCGGGTGTCGGACAGACTTGCAGGGCTCGACGCGGAGGCACGGATACCCCCTGGTTTGTCAGAGCGTCTTCGGCACATGCGAAAGGCCCGGGAGCACATGCCCACCGGACCTCTTCAGCTTGTCTCAGATAGCTTTCACCATCTTGCTCTGCATTCTGGCAGAATTGTCAAGTCCGCGCAAGTCGAATACGAGCGCGGTGCGCACGCCGCCGCGCGGCCTCCAAGTCCGTGAGCGTACTGACGTGCTCGGAATCCTCCGCGCACCGAACATTCCCGTCGATGGGCAGGCCCGGCGCCAAGAGCACCGTCAACCGGCCTCCGCACGCTTTCGGCGTCTGCCCGTCGAGGGTGATGACGCGGCAGGGTTCGGGGATGGGGATACGGCGCACCGGCTTGTCCACAGCGCGCACGGCCTGTCGGACGGCCGCGTTGATCTCGTCGATCAGCTCGGCCGCGTAGCCGCGCGCCCGGGCCCAGCGGATGACGGGGGCGAGCCATCTCGCCATATCGGCGAGGTCGTCCTCGGGGAGCCGGGACGTGGCCGATTCCCCGTGGAGCACCCGCACCCATGTCGACAGCGTGCCGTGCAGGACGGAAGCCGCCTCCGAGGCGCGTAGGTCGATGGGCAGCGCAGCCGCGGCGGCCTTCGTCCGTTTGCCGCCGCTGG
>NZ_ANBC01000906.1 GCF_000341125.1 Nocardiopsis lucentensis DSM 44048
GCCTCGGCGAGCCAGTCGCGGACGCTCCGCAATCCCTCGACGGTCTCATCGGCGCATCGGACGCACACGGGCGCGTCGTCGCCCGACGGTCGGGCGCACAGGTCGCACGGATAATGGTCGGCCATCTCTTCGTCCCCCGGTTCATTCGTGGTGTCAGCGCTCGTTCCGGAAACGTCCAACGGCTCTACTCAGGCGGACACCACCCGACCGCACGCTCCTCACATTTTTGGAAAATGCACTGCCCGACAGTGACGGGACCGTCGAACACCTCGCACGGGGTGAAGTTCATGGACATCGAGGCGAGCCTCTCCTCTCAGAACGGCGGAATGTCATCACCGGAGGACGAATCCCCTCCGGCGCTTGGGATATCCATCGGCTGTGGGATGGCCGTCGCGGGAACCGGACCGGGACATCGATGGGCGGCCACCACGGGGTGGCGTCGATGGACGACCAGTTCGGGAATGCGCTCGACGAGGGCACGGCCACTGACGGGATGACCGACGAGGTTGTAGGTCATCCGCCCCTCCACACGGGCGCGGAGTTCGGACGGTTCGTCGAGCGTGAGCGGATCCGCCCGGACCGGGATCCCCGCGACGGCGGAGTCGAGGGCGACGATGACGGCCGACCCGCAGGAGGCGCAGACGTCGAGGCGCGCACGGACTCGCGGGGTTCTCATCGGTTCCGCCGAGGTCTGGGAGTGACGGCAGCGACAGCACCGCGGAACTCGTCGCCGGCCGGCACGAGCGCCTTTCGTGTGCGCGCGTGGAACCGGAACCGCACATGTGGTGTCACTGCTGTCACTTCTCCTGCTCCGACCTGGAGTCTCGTCGTGATCTGAGGTCACTTTCCGCTGTCCCTCCCGTTGTCACTGGGTCCGGTTCTCTGTCACTGCTCACAGCAGGCGGGGGTTGCGCTGTCGGGGTCCAGTGACAGCGGGGCCGTGGCCGTCCCACGATCAGGCACTCCCCTGGATGCCGGCGCTGTCGTCGAGGAGGCTGAGGCCTAGGTAGTACCGCTTGCCGTTGGAGGGCTTGGAAGCGATCCCGCGAGCCTTGATCTCACGGCCGAAGGGTGAGGCGGCCAACGGTTTGATGCCCTCCCCCGCGCACCAGGACTCGTAGGCGCCGCGCAGCCTCTTCGTCTCGAGTTTCACGGGATCGCCGCAGTTGACACGGCAGTTCTCCTCGAGGAAACGGCTCAGGTGGTCCTCCTCAGCGGCGTAGGTCTCGGTGGCGACCTTGACCTTGTCCGGATCCCGCAAACCGCTGGCGAAGTACTGCCGAGCGCCCTCGATGATCCACGCGAGGATTCCGGCCCCCTCCTCACTGACGAGGATGCGCGCGAGGTTCTCCACCCGTTTCTCGGGCACGACGGTGTTGGTGAAGGGGACGAGCCGAAGCCTGCGCCAGAAGGACGCGCCGCCGCTCTTCACCTCGGGTTGGTGGTTGCCCATGAGCCATAGGTGGTGGGTGGGCTCGAAGGTGAAGTGGTCCTGGCGCATGAACCGGGCGGTGATGGTGTCGCCCCCGGTGAGTATCTTCATCTTGGCCTCGTCGAACCGGTCCTCCTGGTTGACCTCGGAGCAGATGACGAGCCGCATGCCCTGGAGGCGGGCGAGTTCGGTCTCGTGTGAGGAGCGGGAGTGCATGAGGAAGTCGTGTGGCGCGGTGGTCGCGTAGTCACCGAGGAGTTCCCTCAGGACGTCCAGGAACACCGATTTGCCGTTGGAGCCGCCGCCGTGCAGGAACGGCAGTACGTGAGTGCCGACGTCGGCGCTCGCCGAGAATCCGGCGAGGCGTTGCACATAGGAGATGACCTCGCTGTCGCCTCCGAAGGTGTCGGCCAGGAAGGAGTCCCACCTCGGAGTGGGTGAGTCGGGGGCGGGTGCCGTGGTCGTCGAGCGTGTGTGGAGCTGAGCGGGATCGGGGGCGGTGAGCTCGCCCGTCTCCAGGTCGACGACACCACCGGTGGTGTTGAGCCGACGGGGGGCGGCGTCGAGGCGGGCAGCGGAGGCGACGACGCGCTGGTCGGTACGGGCGAGCTGCACCATGGCGCCCAGGTTCCGCGCGGCGAGCGAGCGCGCTTTGTGGGCGGCGTCCTCCTTCGTGTCGTCGGGGAGCGCGCGGGCGATCGCGCGGGCGAGTTCCGGAACGCGGCCGACATCGTCCCAGGCCCACCGGTGACCGTTCCAGATAAGCCACCTGCCGCGCTCCGGAACGTAGCGGATCTCGTCCTGATGGGTGTCGGCCAGGCGTAGCGCGTTGCCGTCGTCGGTGCGGGAATAGGTGTCGAGCGCGGTCACCGGAGCGAGTTCGCTGACGGCGAGTGCCGCGGTGCCGTCGGCGGCAGGAGCCTGGTCGGGCCGCGTGGATCGCGTGCCCGGTACCGGTGTGGGGACGGCGGTCAGGTGGCGAAGCGCCCCCAGCGCGGACTGGCCGTACCCGGCGGCCTTGAGCGCCTTCGCCGCGGCCTTGTGGTCGCCTCCGTGTTCGAGGAGGGCGTAGGCGCCGAACTTCGTGTACGGGGTCTCGCTGTCGAACTCGGTGCTCGTGGAGAACACGTACAGCCGGTCCCTGTCCGCGGCGTGGCCGGTGGTGGCGGAGAAACCCATCCGCTTCCCCGGGCGCCGCCAGTACCTGGTGCGTCCGGAGCGGTACACCTCGCTCCACCCGTGGGAGGTGAGGATGTCGGACCAATCGGTGCGGGTCTCGTAGTCGT
This sequence comes from Nocardiopsis lucentensis DSM 44048, assembly GCF_000341125.1. GTDB lineage: Bacteria > Actinomycetota > Actinomycetes > Streptosporangiales > Streptosporangiaceae > Nocardiopsis > Nocardiopsis lucentensis. The sequence continues at coordinate 2,719 of NZ_ANBC01000906.1, forward strand.
CGCCGGGGCTGGTGCCGCCTCCGTTCCGGGCCCCGGCGGAGGGTTGGGAGAAACCGTGCGCCGCGCGCCTCGGGGTGGCGTCGAGCATCCGCGCCAATTCCAAAAGCGCGTCGGACACCTCGCGTTCCAGGGTGACGACGCTGTCCGCGCTCCCGGTGTGCAGGGTCCACGGGCGCCCGGTCGGATGCACGGGCCCGTGGGAAGGGGCGACGATGAGAAAGCCGCCCTCGCTCTTGGTCTCGATGAGGACCTGGGTCTTCTGGCTTGGGCGCGCCGCGAGCTCTTCGCCGGTGGAGGGCCGGGAGGCGAGCTTCATGTTCGCGACTCCCTGACCGTCGTCGATACGCCAGAGCAGGTGGAGGCCCCCCGAGGCGGTCAACTCGGTGTATCCGGCCATGACCGCGCTCAGCACGTCGCCGAGTCCGAACTCGCGTGCCAGCTCGCGATAGCGCGTGAAGACGCCTTCGGTGATCGCCCGGTGTTCGACGTCGAGCGCGACGACTCCGCCGGAGACGGCGCCGGTGACGATCCCGAGGCCGGGGTGTCCGTGGGAGAACCAGCTCCTCAGCGCCTCGACCGTGGGGCGTTCGGTCATGTAGCGCTTCCACGCTCCGGTGCCCGGCGCTTTGGTGCCGTCGGTGGTGGCGGGGATGACGCACAGCCCGGCGGCGTGGAGGGTGAGGGCGGCGTCGAGAGTGGAGCGGGGAGGCTCCGTGTCCGGCACGTCGTCACCGTTTCTGGTCGTTGGGTCGGGACTGAGGGGCTGCTCCCCACTCATCGGGGGACGCCCTGCCACACGCGCACGGGGTGGGCACGGGTGCCCGGGTCGGTCGACCTCACGTAGCCGATGGCGTGGATGACA
>NZ_ANBC01000907.1 GCF_000341125.1 Nocardiopsis lucentensis DSM 44048
CGAAGCGGGCACCGATCAGCGCGGTGCGCACCACGGGCGGCACGTACGGGCGGATGTCGTTGGCGGAGAAGGGGCGGCCTCCGACCGCCGCGCGAGCGATGAGGTGGTCGATGACAGCGACATCGTCACTGGACGCTTCGGTCACCGCGGCCATTCCGGCGTCTCGGAGCCGGACACCCTCTGTACTGGCCTGCATGCTGCCCTCTCGTCGTCGTACTGCGTGTGCCGGGGGTGTCGCCTAGGGACCCGGGGCCTCCGGGTCCGTTCCCTGTCCGGCGGTGCCCCGGAGGGGGGTCCGGGGCACCGGCGCGCCGGGTTACTTCTGCTGGAGACTGGCCAGGAGGGCCTGGACCGCGGGGTCGTTGGGGTCGGCCATCGCCGGAGCCCCCGTCGCGGCGGAGGACGGCCGCTGCTGAGCCGGTTCCGGCGCCGGGGAGGCGGGTCCGGACGCGGGGCCCGGAGCCGCCGACGTCCGGGAGGGGCCCTGGGCGTCCAGCCATTCCTGGGCGCGCCGCGCGTCGTCGCCCTGCTCGTCGAAGGGGGCCAGGACCCAGGCCTCGAACCCGGAGCTCGTGGTCGCCTTGCCGATACGGCCGAGCACCATGTGGGCACCGGGGGACAGGCGGTTCACCAGTCCGCCGTGGGTCATCAGCACACCCTCGCGGAGCTGCTGTTCACCGTCGAGGTCGACCACGTCGACGGTGGCGGCGGGAACGTCCCGGGCCTTGAATTGGTCGTACCGGTCCTCGATCTTGTGGCAGTTGGTGATGAGCACGAGATGACCGTCGTGCTCGGCGGGCTTGAAGAATCCGCCGCCCGAGGGCTGGCTGAAGGTGAAGGACATGGTGGGTTCTCCGTTCCTATGCGGCCGACGTGGCCTGGTCGGGGGTGAGGGCACCGGGGCAGCCGACGGCGAGGTCGGGGCTTCCGGGCTTCCACCACGGGCAGAACCGGCAGGCGCTGCTCGCGGCGGCGGGTAGGTGGGACCACATCTGGGGGCGGGCCTCGGGATCCAGGGCGACCAGGGCGTCGCGGATGGTGCCGAGCCGTCCGAGGGCGTCGAGTGCGGCCTGGCGGTCGTACTCGCAGGTCCACACCCACAGACCGCCGAGCATGCCGCCGCGAGGGTAGAAGGCGAGGGCCACGGTCTCCGGCCGGTATCCGGCGTTCTCCCAGCCGAGCCCGTAGAGGTTGGCCTGGACGCGGTACTGCTCACGGACGCCTTCGGCCTTGTACTTGCGCATCGCGGACTCCCCGACGACCTTGTGGTCGATGACGGTGTGAGTGCGCGTGTCGTAGGCGTCGCAGGAGCCGGACAACCGGTATCCGGACACGGCCCCGTCATCGACCTGTACTCGCTCCTCGACGAGGAAGCGGCCCGGGTCCCTCTCACGGTTGTGGCGCTCCAGGGCATCGGCCAACCAGTCGTGCGTGGCGGTGCCGACGATGGACGGCCACGGGTCACCGCCGTCGTTCGCCGCGGGCCAGTCCATGAGCTTGTAGGCGAGTCGCCTCGGGCAGGGGTCGCCGACCTCGGAGGGTCCGATCCGTCGCTGCCTGGAGCGGGGAGCGTTGGCGGAGGCGTCGAGGATGATGTCGGTGAGCACGCGCCGGATGCCCTCGGAGCTGTCGGGTTCGACGCCGGCCGCGTCGCCGGGCTGGGTGAACATCAGAGCTCTTCTCCTCTCCCGGTGGTGGGATCGAGGAGGACGAAGCGGCGCGACGGCGCGGTGGTGCGGGTGTACTCCTCGACGAGGTCGGGGTGCTCCTTGCGCAGGGCACGGACGTCCACCTGCTGGCGGGGCTTGGTCCATCGGTAGTAGACGACCGGCTCACCGCCGATCCTCGCCTCGGTGGCCTCCCCCAGGAGGGCTTTGAGCTTGTCTTCGATCACCCGCTCCATCTCCTTCTGCTCGGCGATCTGGGCGCGGACGAGGCGGAGGGCGGCGACGAGGGTGGCCTCGCCCGTGATGTCGACGCGGGCGCCCACTACGCCACCTCGTCCAGGGGCTCTGTAGCGTCACCGCCGGAGCTCCCGTACCCGGCCGCTCTGAGGATGGGCACCAGTGTGGACAGGTGCATACGGATGGGCCGGCCGACGATGTCGGGCCGGAGCGGAAGGCGGCCGCGGTTGAGCGCGTGCCAGGTGGTCAGGTCCAGGTGCGCCCACCAGGATCCGACTGACGCGGCACTGTAGCTGCGGCGCTTCGTCACGAGGATGCCGAGGTCGGCTCCGGAGTTGGCGGTTTCCTGTTCCGTCTCGGCGAGCCACCGGGTGACGTCGGCGTCGTGGGCCGACTCAGCCGTTTTCCCGCCCTTGATCTCCCAACAGATGCCGGGAGTTCCGACGATGTCGCCGAGGTCGTGTTCCCCAGCCAGGGCACGCCGCTCGGCGGACGGCCAACCGTGGTCGCGCAGGTAGCGGACCACGCCGGTCTCGGCCCGTGTTCCGATGGATCGGGACTTGCTCACGAGGAATCTCCCGTCATGGTGATGAGGCGGGTGCGGGGTTCGTTGGATTCAGGCGGCGTTGTCGGCCAGCCTCGCCTCGACGAACTCGGTGAGGGCTGAGGCGGGGACGAACCGGGCGGTACCGACCTTGTACGAGCGCAGCTCGCCAGATGCGATGAGCTTCCAGACGAACGCCTCACTCAGTGCCAGAGACCGGGCCGCCTCCGGCACTTTGTAGGCGACGCGTGGGATCTCGCCAGGACTGGTGGAAGGGGGCTGGACCATCAGGCGACGCTCCCCACCGACGCGGGGACGACCTCGAACAGCTCGGCCAGTCCCACGTCGAGGACGTCGCAGGCACGGGCGACGAACGCACCGCTGGGCTGGACGTGGCCCGAACACACACGGGTGACGGTGGAGACGGTGACCCCCAGCAGAGCAGCCTGCGCCGACGCGGTCTCGCAGCCCCGTGCACGCATCATGCGCTGGAACTGGTGGGTCCGGAGGACGAGACGAGGCTTGATCATCTTGCCTTGCATGCATGCAACTTTAGCTGGACGCAGCGCCTCCATGCAAGCCCATATCTCCCATGCAATGGGGGATTACGGTTCACTTTTGCATGAAATCTAGTCATGCAAGCAAGGTAAAAGCCTGGCAAGGTAAGGGCTTTGTTGCCTGGATGAACGCGCTTGGAGGGTGCTAAATTTGCATGTATGCAAGATCAATTCTCATCGGCATGGCAGCCAGAGCGGTTCCAACAGGCCCTCAACGCGCTTCGCGACCACCTTGGCGTCACACAGGCCCAGCTCGCCGCGTGGGCGGGAGTCAGCGCGCCACAGGTCTCCAGGTGGACCAGGGGCATCTCGCGACCCAGCCATGACTCCTTGAGGCGACTATTGACACAATGCGTAACTGAAGCGCACCACAGTGAGTCGGTCCTCGGTCTGGCCGCCCGTGCCGCCGAGGCGGCGGGCTACGCGGGGCTCCCCCTGGATCCGATCGGTGAAACCGGTGGTGACATCCACCCCAAGGACCCCCGAGGCGAACCGGCCAGCTCCGGCAGCTACGTTACTGAGGCTCGCACGCACCACATGTCCGGTCGCGTGTGGCAGATCGTGCGCGACCTGGAAGCCGACACAGCGGGGGTCCCGGACGATGTCGCCGAGGAGATGATCCAGCGCGCCATCGACAACGCCGAGACCCAAGCACGACTGGTTCTGGACGCGGAACGACGCCGCTGGGAGCGCCAGCAGGAGGAGGCACGGACACGCAGAAACATGAACTGACCACGGTTGACTGGCCAGTTTCGGACACGATTTCGGCAAACCGGGCAGGCAGCGGGGGAATATATATCTCCAGGGGTAACGGACAGTCCATTACCCCTGGATTCGTACATACTTACGCATTAGCATGATGTTTCCCGCCCCTAGCGGGCTTGCGCAGCATATGGAGGGGATAGACATGCAGCCGCGCCCCGATGATCGGGCACCCAGAGGTGCCTCCCCCCACCGCCGACTGTCCGTAACCCTTGACACACTACCGACGAACATCCCTTTTCTCCTCACAGAAGTCGCCCCAGGTCACGAGCTGATCGTCGCTCGCGACGGCATCACCTACGGGGCCCTGGCCGACGCCTACATCACGTCGTTGCCGACGTGGGCGCGCCAGAGGATGTTCGCCTCCGTCGGCGTCGTGGACCCGCACCTCGACTGGAACCTGTATCAACGCCTGGCCTGGTGGGATGAGGAATGGCCCGTTTCCCCGACCTCTGTGCGGATCGTGGAGACGGCCGTGCCGGGCCTGCTCACCCCCTGGAAACATGAATGGCTGGATTGACCCGCGACGGAGCCATCCGACCGAAGGAACGGATGGCCGAAGGGGCGGACGGCCGCGTCGGCCGATAACGGCGACCGGGAACGCCACCCCGAGCGACAGTGTCGAATATGATCTATGTCACTATTGGAATTTGGCGCATGGCGAAACGTGAAAACGGTCGAGCCCCCAACCTGCGCTCGTCGATCTACCGTTCGGACAGTGACGGCCTCTGGCATGGGTGGGTCACCATGGGCGTCAAGCCCGACGGCCGCCCCGACCGTCGGCACCGGAAGGCCAAGACCGAAGCCGAGGTCACGGAGAAGGTTCGGCGGCTGGAGTCCGATCGCGCTGAAGGCCTCAGGCCCGCGACCGGCCGCGGATTGACGGTCGAGCAGTGGCTGACCGAATGGCTCACCACGATCGCCCCCCGCAGGGTCTCCCAGCACACGATCGACAGCACCTACGGGCCCAAGGTCCGCCGGATGGCCAGGGGTCTGGGCGCCCACAGACTCAAAGACCTCGAACCGAGGCACCTCGACGCCTACTACCTCGAACTGGAGCGTGAGGACGGCCTCAGACCCAATACCGTCCTCCAGCACCACCGGATCCTGTCACGAGCGCTCAAGGTGGCGAAGCAGCGCCAGAAGATCCGGGAGAACCCGGCGGAACTGGTCGACGCTCCGACCGGGGAGATTATCGAGATCGAACCGCTCGACTACAAGGCGGCCCTGCGCATCCTCACGGTGTGCGAACGGCGCCGCAACGGCGCCCGCTGGTCCGTGGCGCTCGCGCTCGGCGTCCGCCAAGCTGAAGCGCTGGGCATGCGCTGGGAGAAACTCCACGCGGTCTGCGATGAGTGCGGTCACACCACGGAGCTGATGAAGGTCGCTCCCGACAGCGTGTGCGACGTGTGCCGTCGGCGGGCGTGGCGGTACGAGCTGGAGGCCGCCTGGCAAATTCGGCAGGAGCCCTACCGGCACGGGTGCGAGGACATCGCGACGTGTACCGGGGATCGGCATCGGCGACCGTGTCCGCGTCACTGCCCCGGGCACCACAGGGCCACGTGCGCGAGCGACTGCGCGGTCAAGACACACCAGTGCCCGGATGTGAAACGGCCGTGTCCGGCCGACTGCCGAGGCCATGGCCGGGAATGTCCCGAACGCACAGGCGGCGACTGGCGTTTCCTCCGTCGGAAAGGCGTCCGGCCCGGACGGGGCAGGGCCGATGTGGTCCTGGCGCTCCCGCGTCAACTGGTCCACCAGCTACGTGCTCAGCACACGGCCCAGACCGCGGAACGCCTGCAGGCCGGCGGGGAGTGGAAGGACTACGGCCTCGTGTTCGCCAACACCGACGGACGCCCCGTCAACGCGCGGAGCGATTACGACGACTGGCACAAGGTCTGCCAAGCGGCCGGGGTGCCGAAAGCCCGGGTACACGACGCACGGCACACCGCGGCGACACTGCTCCTGGCCCAAGGGGTGGACGTGCGCACTGTCCAGCATGCCCTCGGGCACTCGTCTTTGTCACAGACCCAGCGATACGCCCACGTGACCGAACAGATGGGCCAGGACGCGGCGGAGCGGATGGGCGAGGCCCTGTGGCGGCGGTCGAAGGTGTGAGACCGGGAAAACGCAACCCGAACCGCAACCCTCGGGAGCTCCCACCGTGCCGCGCGGCGAGAACGCGCAGGTGGATCGTGGTAGGGCCCCAGGGGATCGAACCCTGAACCCGCGGATTAAAAGTCCGCTGCTCTGCCAATTGAGCTAAGGCCCCGTGACCCACCCCAGTTGACCTGGGGGTACGCCACCAAGCCAACATCCTACCGGATACCACAGCCGGTGCAGTGCAGTGGATTCACACCCCGTGGCGACCCTGAGGGCGCGCCGACGCCTCCGCCTTCTTGGTGCCTCCCCGGCCGGTTGGTGTACTCGGAACCGTCAGCTCAGCCGACGACGAGGAGCACAACCATGGCAGCCGTTCCCGAGGACCGTCAGGACATCCTCACCAAGCGCGCGTTCGGGCACGTGGCCACCATCGGCCCACAGGGAGAACCCCAGTCGAGCCCGGTCTGGATCGACTGGGACGGGGAGTTCCTGAAGTTCAGCCAGACCAGGACCCGGCAGAAGCTGCGCAACCTGAACCGCGACAACCGCATCGCGATCTCCGCCGTCGACCCCGACAACCCCTACCGGTACGTGGAGGTGCGCGGGGTCGTGGACCGGGTCGAGGACGACACCGACCTGGCCTTCATCAACGCGCTGGCCAAGAAGTACCTCGACAAGGACGCCTACCCGTGGCACCGGCCCGAGGACGAGAGGGTGGTCGTGTACGTCCGCCCCCTGCACACGACGAAGATGTAGTCAGCCGGGCACGGATCGACGGCTCCGCTCTCGGGCGGAGCCGTTCCCTTTGCGCGGAGTGAAACAATACACATTGAGAAATCTTGCATGGCATGCAATTATTGAGCATGCACGGGAAGGACACCATGGGGCTGCGCGAACGCAAGAAGCAGGCCACGCGCCGCGCTCTCCAGGAGGCGGCCGTCAGGCTGACGCTGGAGCGCGGTCTGGAGCACGTCACCGTGGAGGAGATCGCGGCCGAGGCCGACGTCTCCCCCCGCACGTTCTTCAACTACTTCGCCACTAAGGAGGACGCCCTCCTGGGTGACGTTCCGGCGGCCCCCGACGAAGAGGTTCGGAGGGTGTTCGTCGAGGGCGGCCCCACCGGCGGATTCGTCGACGACCTCATCACCGTGCTGACCGCCTCCCTCATCAGTTCGGAGGGGCTCGCCGCCCACCGCGAGGCCATGCTCCTGCGCAAGCGGCTCATGGAACGCGAGCCCCAGCTGGTGCCCGGCATGCTCGGCCGCTTCCACAACGTGGAGCAGGAGCTGTCCCGGGCGATCGCCGAGCGGACGGGCACCTCCCCGGAGGACGAACGCCCGCAGCTGGTCGCCGCGACCGCCATGGCGGTGACGCGGCACACCGTGAAGTGTCTCCACCTCAAGGAGGGGGAGAGCGTCGCGGACGTGCGCGCCGTGCTGCGCAGCGCGTTCCGCCACGTCGGCGAGGCCTACGCACCATCCGACGACTGACGGGGAGTCGTACCGCCCTGGGGGTTCCCGGGGGTCGTTCTCCAGGCGAACGGAGTTCCATGCCATCCACACACGAACGCTCCGAGGAGGGCGTCAGCCGCAGCAGACTGCGCTGGATCTTCCTCGCGATCATCCTGACCATCCTCCTGGCCTCCCTGGACCAGACGATCGTGGCCACGGCGCTGCCCACGATCGTCGGCGAGCTCAACGGCCTGGAGCACCTGTCCTGGGTGGTGACCGCGTACATGCTCGCGGCCACGGTGGGCATGCCGATCTACGGCAAGGCCGGTGACCTCTTCGGCCGCCGCCACGTGTACATCTTCGCCATCGTCGTGTTCCTGCTGGGGTCCGTCCTGTCCGGGCTCGCCCAGAACATGCCCCAGCTCATCGCCTTCCGCGCCCTCCAGGGCATCGGCGGCGGCGGGCTCATGATCAGCGCGCAGGCGATCATCGCCGACGTGGTCTCCCCGCGCGAGCGCGGCAAGTACATGGGGATCATCGGCGCCGTGTTCGGCGTGTCCTCGATCGCGGGCCCCCTGCTGGGCGGCTTCTTCACCGACCACCTGGACTGGCGCTGGATCTTCTACATCAACCTGCCGTTGGGCGCGATCGCGCTGGTCACGGCCGCCACGATGATCCGCCTGCCGCAGCCGACCGGGCCTCGCCCCAAACTCGACTACCTGGGGACCGTCCTCCTGGCCGCGACCAGCGTCTGCCTGGTGCTGCTCACCAGCTGGGCGGGGCACACCTACGACTGGGGCAGCCCGCAGATCATCGGCCTCGGCGTGGGCGCGCTGGCCGCCGCGGTCCTGTTCGTCGTGGTGGAGCGGCGCGCGGCCGAGCCGATCGTCCCGCTACGGCTCTTCAGCGACCGCAACTTCGTCCTCACGTCCCTCATCGGCATCACCGTGGGCATCGCGATGTTCTCCACGGTCTCCTACCTGCCCACGTTCCTCCAGATGGTCAACGGCGCCTCCGCCACGGAGTCGGGGCTGCTCATGCTGCCCATGGTGTTCGGCATGCTCACCAGCACCATCACGACCGGACGGCTGATCAGCGCGACCGGCCGCTACAAGCACTGGCCGATCATCGGCACCGCCGTCATCGCGGTGGGCCTGGTGCTGCTCTCCCGGATGGACGCGGACACGCCCTACCTCTACAACGGCCTCGGCATGCTCGTCCTGGGCCTGGGGGTCGGCATGGTCATGCAGAACCTCGTGCTGATCGTGCAGAACACGGCGCCCCGGCGCGACCTGGGCTCGGCGACCTCGGCGAACAACTACTTCCGCCAGATCGGCGCGTCCTTCGGTATCGCCGTGTTCGGTTCGATCTTCGTCTCCCGTCTCAACGAGCGCATGGCCGAGCTCCCGGGCGGCGGCCTGGAGTTCGAGGGCGGCGAGGCCGGGATCAGTTCGATGACCCCGGAGATGCTCCAGAGCCTGCCCGGCCCGGTGCGCGAGTTCATCGTGGAGGCGTTCGCCGGGGCGCTCCCGCCGATCTTCCTCTACGCCGTGCCCATCGTGCTGGTCGGCTTCGCGCTCACCTGGTTCGTCAAGGAGATGCCCCTGGCCACCAGCGTCGGGGACCAGGGCCAGGCGGACCCGGAGAAGGAGGCCGTCCCGGCCGCCTGACCTCGGGCCCACCCGCCCGGCCGCCCTCGACCGCCCCTCTGGGGGTTCCACGCCTGAGGAACGACACACGCCCCCGTACCGACGCCGGTGCGGGGGCGCGTGTGTGTACCGGTAGGGGCCGAGCGGAAGCCGGGTCGGTCAGGTCCGCTCCTCCTGGGCCAGGGCGAGTGTGGCCTTGCTGGTCACCCGGCCGAGTGTGGCGTTGAGCTCCTGGAGTTCCTCGAGGGACAACCCGAGCTTCTCCATCATGTGCATGGGAATGGCCTCGGCCCGCGCGCGCAGGTCCCGTCCCGCCCGCGTCAGGCCGACGGTCAGCCGCCGTTCGTCCTCGGGGAGCCGCTCCCGCAGGATCAGACCCGCCGCCTCCAATCGCTTGAGCAGCGGGGACAGCGTCGCGGAGTCGAGTTCGAGCAGCTCGGCCAGTTCCCGGACGGACAGCGGGGCGAACTGCCACAGCGCGAGCATCACCAGGTACTGGGGATGGGTGAGGCCCAGGGGCGCGAGCACCGGCCGGTAGAGCGCGATCACCGTGCGCGAGGCGACCGCGAGGGAGAAGCAGACCTGGTGTTCGAGGGCCAACGGGTTCTGGAGGTCGGGGTTCTTCTCGACCATGGGGCACCTCGATGTGTCGGCGTCTGACCGTATGCGATGATCCTACTGTTCCTTAGCGCCCTAATACTTAGTGCGCTAATTATTAGTGAGTTGATCTTCGGGGCGCGTGCCTCACCGGCGGGGAGCACCGCCCGGCATCCGACACCAGCAGGGAGGGTCACCCATGACCGTCACAGCCGACCCAGCCACCGGCGCCCACCGGGGGGACAGACCCCGGGGCGCCCTCGCCGTCCGGTGGCTGACGTCGACCGACCACAAGGTCATCGGGTACATGTACCTGATCGCCGCGTTCACCTTCTTCCTCGTGGGCGGCGTCATGGCGCTGCTCATGCGCGCGGAGCTGCTGTTCCCGAACCTCCAGTACATGTCCAACGAGCAGTTCAACCAGCTGTTCACCATGCACGGCACGATCATGCTGTTCTCGTTCGCGACCCCGCTGTTCGCGGGGTTCGGGAACGTCCTCGTGCCCCTCCAGATCGGCGCGCCCGACGTGGCGTTCCCGCGCCTCAACCTGCTGGCCTTCTACATGTTCGTCTTCGGCAGCCTGATCACCCTGGGCGGCTTCCTCACCCCCGGCGGCGCGGCCAGTTTCGGGTGGTTCGCCTACACCCCGCTGTCCGACGCGGTCCGCTCCCCGGGCCT
>NZ_ANBC01000908.1 GCF_000341125.1 Nocardiopsis lucentensis DSM 44048
CGATTGACCGGCCGCGACCGCACCCACTGGCAGCGGATGGAGCACTACGACGACGCCCTCTCCCGCGACCCGCGCCTGGACACCCTCGAAACCGAAGGTGTCGCCGCCGTCCACGAATTCGCCGCAGCAGGGGAGTACACCGTCTCCACCTCCTGGGGGAAAGACTCCGTGGCCGCCGCACACATCGCGCTCCTCGCCGACCCGACCGCGCGACTCGTATGGGCGCGCGCCGCCGACGTGGAAACCCCCGAATGCGAACAGGTCCGCGACACGTTCCTCGCCATACACCCCCACGCCCGCTACGAAGAGCACACCTACACGTTCCGGGTGCCGCTCCGGTTCGAACCCGGCCACGACACCGCCCCCCACCAAGACGCCCTCGCCGAGACCCTCACCGGCCGGTACGTGTCCGGCCTGCGCGCACAGGAATCCCGCATCCGCCGCATCTCTATCAGCCACCGCGGACTCGTCACCCCCAACACCTGCCGCCCCATCGGCAAGTGGGATGCCACCCACGTGTTCGCCTACCTCCACCGCGAGGGCCTCCCCCTTCACCCCGCCTACGCCATGACCCAAGGCGGGTTCTACGACCGGGCGTGGCTGCGCGTCCACCCCCTCGCCACCGCCACACCACCCCAGTCCGCCGTACAAGGACGCGACCACGCCACATGGGAGGACACCTACTACCCGGACATCCTCGCCGCGGCGAAGAAGGCGCGCGCTCACATGTGGGAGGTCGCGTGACCGACACCGACCAGACGCCGCTCATCCTCGCCGACCCGCCCCCACCCCTCGAAGCCCGCGAAGTCACACCCCTGTCCGTCCTCCAAACCGCCCGCGGCCCCTGGCAGGTCCGCAAGAAAGCATGGGCGCAGGCCGGACTCACCGGAGACGCCGGCCGCGACCACATCACCATCTGGCCGACCATCTCCAAGACCGCGGGCATCGAGTGGCAGCGCGCCGTCAGCGTGTTCGACCCCCACCTGACCGACGTCCACTACACCTGGTACTGCCCACCCGGCGGGCTCATCCTGGACCCGTTCGCCGGAGGCGCCACCCGCGGACTCGTCGCCGCGCACCGCGGCTACCACTACACCGGCATCGACCTGTCGGAGCAGCAGGTCGAAGCGAACCGCCAGCAGTACCAGGCATGGCAGGATCGGGGGCTGGTCACAGGATCGGCGAAGTGGATTGTGGGGTCCGCCCAAGAGGCCCTGCCGTGCTACCAGACCGGGTGGGCCGACTACATCTTCACGTGCCCGCCCTACCACGGCCTGGAGCGCTACAGCGACGACCCCCGCGACCTGTCCGCCATGGACTGGGACGAGTACCTGCACATGGTCAACCTGATCGCGGCCGAGTGCGCCCGCATCCTCAAGCAGGACCGGTTCACCACCTGGATCACCGGCGACCTCCGAGACAAGAACGGCCACCTGAGGCGCCTGCCCTCCAAGGTCGACGACGCCCACGAACACGCTGGACTCGCCCTCGCCAACGACACCATCATTGCCGCACCCCTCGGCGGGAAGTTCGGCGTCATCTGGCGCAACTGGGTCCCCACCCGCTCCACAACCCGCATCCACCAACACGCCCACACCTGGGTGTCTGGTAACCGCAAAACTGCCACCACCGCCGCTACCCGATAGCCAACAGATATCGTCAAAGGTGGAACTATCAAGGGGACAGTATGGAAGAACCCACCTATACCCTCGACCAAGCCCGCACTGAACTCGCGCACCGACAGTGCCGATCCGAGGGTCACGACCTCAGGATGCTCGACACCCGCACCTTCGGCGGCGATCACGCACCCATCGGGATCCACTGCGACCGATGCGGCCGCCACTGGGACATCGGCCCCGGACACGGCGGAATCAACCTCGGAGAACCAACAACACAGGTCGGCAACATAACCATCGACATCACAGGCCACCACAACCCCGACCTCATACGCGCCCTACGACACCTCGTGCGTATCGGCGACCCCAGCATCATGGACGCCCTCCGGCGAACCGGGCAGGAGCACCGATGATCACCGTCACGATCATCCTCACCGCTGTCACCGCCTACCTCTGGTACGGGTTCACTAAAGTGGCTCCCGCATTCATCGCCCGCGAAGTAGCCGAGTTCATCGACCAATACCCAGAACTGGCCGATGAACCCAACCGAGTCGCCATAGAACGGCGAGAGAAAGCCGGGCTCTCCATCGTCCCCGCCCTCATATGGCCGATCTACCTGGCAACGCGAGCACTCACCGGACACCTCGCCGACCGTGCCCCACGCACCGACCACGAGCTCCACCAGCAGCTGGAAATAAGCCAGCACCGCATCGCCGAACTGGAACGCGAACTCGGCATCGAGGAGTCGCCATGACCACCCCGCTGCCACCCGAACCCGACGACACCACCCCCGAACTCGACCAGCTCGAAACCCGCACCCGCGCCGCCATCGACCGCCACCTACGCCCCGCACGCCGCGAAGCCGAACGCCGCGCCACCACCCCCACCGACATCACCCGCCGCAACCAACGCGTCATCCAACGCCTACGCCAAGCCCGCGCCGCCCTCACCGACACCGCCAACCAAGCCGTCCACGACGCCGTCCGCATCGGCGTCAACGACGCCCAGCAAGAAGCACCACCACCAGGCGAAGACGACCCACGCCACGGCCGCGGCGGCTTCAACCCCCACGTCGAAGACCACACCGTCCACGACCTCACCTCAGACATGGACCTCCGCCAAGACGTCCGCTTCATCATCACCGCCCAAGGCACACGCATCGAAACCGGGCCACCAGAACCCAACATCGTGCAGCGAGTAGCCCAAACCGCCGAACGGCTCTGGAACACCATCACCACCCGCATCACCGACGCGTTCAACCGCGGACGCCGCTGGTACGCCCAACTCTTCGCCTACGAACTCAAGTGGTTCACCCGCGCCGACGAACGCGTATGCCCCATCTGCCGCCCCCTCAACGGGAAAGTGATCGCCTCCGGCCGCGGGTTCAGCAGCGACACAGCCGACTGGCAAGGCATCGGCGGACAACCACCCGCCCACTGGCGATGCAGGTGCTACACCCAAGTCATCCAAACCGGACCACTCGGGCGAGCACTACGCAGACGATGATCAAACATTAAACTGACAACATGTCGTAAAAACTAGTAACAGGAGGTCACCGGCCATGGCACAGCGCAAAGGACCACGCCTCGAAGGACGCGACGGCGAAATCTGGCAGCGCTACATCGCCGGATGGACCCAAGAACGCATCGCCACCGAATACAAAATCGGACAGCAACGCGTATCCCAAATCATCAAGAAGGTCCGCGAGTCCATCCCCGAGGAAGAACGCAACCAAGTGCGCACCGCCGTCATCGAACGCCTCGACATCGCCGTCGCCGAGGCTTTCGACATCATGCGCACCCCGCACTACGTGGTGTCCAACGCCGGGAAAATCGTGCACGACATCATCGAGTACGCGCGCGACGACGATGGCAACTACCTACTCGACGACCACGGCAACCCCAAAGCCACGGAGATCGCCAAGCTCATCGACGACGCCCCCCGGTTGCAGGCCGCACAGGCGATCGTGAAGATCGACGCTGAACGCCGCAAACTCCCCGGGCTCGACTCGCCCACCAAGCTGGAACACTCCGGCGGTGTCCGCTACGAGATCACCGGGCTCGATGACTGACACCCTGGTCCAAGTCGAGGTGCGCGGCGCCATCAAGGAACTGTTCCGCTCCACCGACTCGATGACCATCTCCGGCCCCGCTGGCACCGGCAAGTCCATGGGCGCCTTGTTCTGGCTGCACATGATGCTGCTCAGGCACCCCGGCACCCGCGCCCTGGTGGTGCGTAAGGTCGCCCGGTCTTTGACTGGCACCACGCTGACGACCTACCGGGAGAAGGTCGCCAAGGAAGCCATCCAAGCAGGGATCGTGCACTTCTACGGCGGGTCGCCGTCCGAGCCCGCGGCGTTCCGGTACGACAACGGGTCCCGCATCGTCGTCGGTGGCTTGGACGAACCCCAGAAGATCATGGGCTCTGAGGTGTCCATCATCCTTATCGACGAGGCCATCGAGACCACCACCCGCGACATCAACATGCTCCGAACCAGGTTGAGGGGCGCGACCGCCGCGGCTTACCCCCACTACCGGATGGTGCTGCTCACCAACCCGGGCCCACCCACCCACCACCTGAAGATCCGCACCGACATCCGGTTGCTGTACTCCCGCCACGAGGACAACCCCTCCCTGTACCAGAACGGGAAGTGGACGGAGGAAGGACTCCGGTACAAAGCAGAGCTGGACCTTCTCACTGGGGTGGAGCGCCAACGTCTGCGGGATGGCCGGTGGGTGGCCTCTGAGGGTGTCATCTTCGAGTTTGACCCGGCTGTGCATCTGGTTGACCGGTTCGATCCGCCCGGTGACTGGGACACCTTGTGGGGGGTGGACTTCGGGTTCACGAACCCTCTGTCGTGGATCGAATCCGTGGTGGATCCGGACGGTCGGCTGTACGTGGCGCGGGAGATCTACAAGACGAAGACCACGGTGGACGTTCATGCCGCCCGCATGCGGGAGTTGTCCGACCGGCGGCCGTCAGCGATCGTGTGCGACCACCAGGCGGAGAACAGGGCGGTACTCGCACGCGAACTCGGCATGGACACCACGGCGGCGCACAAGACCGTCAGCGATGGAATCCAAGCTGTCCAACGGCGGCTGAGACCAGCGGAAGACGGGCGTCCACGCCTGTTCGTCATGAGGGACACCCTCGACACCGTCGACGATTCACTGGCGGATGCCGGTAAGCCGACCTGCTTGGTTGAGGAGTTCGCCACCTACGTGTGGGATGTTCGTAAGGAAGCCCCGGTCAAGCAGGACGACCACGCCCTCGACAACCTCCGCTACCTGGTTGCTCATCTTGACTTGGTGCCGCGCCGAGAAGTGCAAGCGGTTGGTTCGTTCGGGTGGTGATTACAACGCAGCCAGACTTGGCGCTGTCGACTGTGTGCCTTCCTGAGGCTGGTCCTGCATCTCCTCCCGGGCCCTCTTCCACGAGTTGATCGTCGCGTCGCTGAAGGGCGTCTCACGCCACAGCTCCTCTTCAGGGACACCCAGCTTGTCCGCCAGCAACGCCAGGGTCTCCACGAACTGCATCGTGCGGGTGTCCACCACGGGCTTCCACCGCACCCTGGCAGCCGGGTCGACCTCCACCGCGGGGGACAGTAGCGTCCCGGCCTGCCCGAGGAGTTGCTCGTGGGATTCACCCACGATGATCTTGCGTTCGGCGACCTTGCGCGCCGTGGATTCCCGCGACTCCAGCAACGCGGTCGCAGCCAGGTTCGACAGGGTCCCCAGCAGCTCATGCGTGGGTGTCTGGGAGATCGCCGCCACGAACCGTGCTGCGGACTCCCGGGAAGCAAGGAACCCGTCCAGCTGGGTCTGCGAGAGCTCCTCGACCTTGAACTCGTCGGGTTTGGCCTTGATCACCAAAGTGGTGGACGCCGAGGACTGTAGCTGCTGCTGGATCTCGTCCATCATCAGCCCGATCAGGACCTTGCGGCCGTGCGCCCCGTAGTGCTGGGCGACGAGTAGGTGCAGGGTGCACAGGTTGATCTGGTCCTGCAGCGTCATGTTGGGTTCGATGTCGCCCTGGACGGGGTCGTCGAGGTCCTCGTCAGCCAGGTAGCGCACCACAGGGGTGACGTTCTGCTCGTGGGGCGCGGACGCGGTCTGTTCGAACACGACGGTGGGCCCATCTCCGCGCCCGCGCCGGGCCTTGATCCTGCGCAGGTCGTAGAACTCCTCGCTGTCGTAGAGCCGCCACGTGCCGTCCTGGCGCTGCTCGAGGGCGTAGTCGGGCCAGTCATCGTCGGAGGTGTAGGCGGCGGTCATCTGGCGGGGGGAGTGGGCGCGGATCACGGGCGGGGCACCGTCGCCGTCGGCGGGCAGGATCGTGCCATACGAAACCCCGTAGGCGGCGGCGGATTTGTGCAGGGCGATCTGTCGGCGGTCCCACCGGTTGGACTGCCACACCTGTGTCCAGATGGTGTCGGCGGCGTCCTGGTCGGTGGCGGTGTAGCCGTCCACGAACATCTGCTGGGTGGTGGCTTTGACGATCAACCCCATGAGGTTGATGCGGGACATGATCGCGAGGGCTTGGAGTTCGCGGGGTGCTGAGGTGGGCAGGTAGGTGAGTTCGGGCTTGCCCCTCAGGTAGAGGCGGATGCGATCCAGGCGTTTGCGTTCTTGGTTGCGGAGTTCGAAGAGTTCGCTGGCTTTCTCGGCTGCCTCGGCTGGGTTGAGCGCCACGGTGTTCCCCCTGTGGTCTGCCTGTGGTGATGCCTTACGGCTATGATGCAGGCATTGACTATTCCGATAGTCTATGATCAAAGGGTGAAGCAACACCGCAACGGTTTGCTCCACCCAAAAGAACCACCGCGCCGCAACGGCGCGCCGGACCCGAAACGGGACGCACGTGGCTGACGAAACAACCGAGACCGAGCACGACGAGACCAACCCCGACGAGCAGGGACCCGAAACGGGCGCTGCCGACGGCGACACCACCTCGGAGCCCGAAGCCACCACCGAACCCGCTGCCACCGAACACGGCAACGAGGACGATGGGGAAGAGGACTGGAAGGCCAAGGCCGAGCTGTACAAGGCGCAGATGCGCAAGCTCGACAGCCGCTCCAAGGCCAACCACTCCGAGAACCAGAAGCTGAAGCAGGAACTGGAAGAACTCCGCGCTCAGGCCGCCAAGGCCAACGGCAACGAGGACAACCAGAACAACGACAAGGGCACCAACGACAACAACGAGGACCCGGTAGCGGCTCGCATGG
Organism: Nocardiopsis lucentensis DSM 44048; assembly: GCF_000341125.1. GTDB lineage: Bacteria > Actinomycetota > Actinomycetes > Streptosporangiales > Streptosporangiaceae > Nocardiopsis > Nocardiopsis lucentensis. The sequence goes on from NZ_ANBC01000908.1 coordinate 6,838, forward strand.
AGCAGCTGTTCCAGGAACTCGCTGAGGTCAAGCAGGTGAGCCAGACGCTCGCCGAGGAAAACGCCCACGTCAAGCATCAGCAGATGGTCGCTGAGGTCGCCGCCGCTAAGGGGCTCACCGTCGACCAGGCCCGCCGCCTTCACGGGGACACCCGCGAGGAGCTGGAAGCCGACGCCGACGAGGTCATCGCGCTCTTCGGTCTCAACCAGACCAACAAGCGTAACCCCGGGCCGGCACCCAAGCCGAGGGAGAAGCGCCCTATGAGGGGCGGCTCTTCCAACCCCGACACCAGTGGTGATGGACGATCGCGCGAGGACATCTTCGCGGCGGTCACCGACACCGGTCGGCGGCGCATCAGCAAGTAGGTTGCCGGACTCCCGGGGGATGACACCCCGAGGAGCCTCCTGTGGCGTTCGTGACCTCCGAGTCCGTGTCGACTCTCGCGGTCGACCTGCTGTCCGCCGAACTGTCGCTGACACAGACCGTGTCCCAGGTGCCGTCCATGGACCTGGCGCCCCCGACCGGCGGTGAGACCACCATCCGCGTCCCGGTGCCGCGGGACGCGAAGATCCAGGCGCGCGGCGCCAACCTCACGTTCGACGAGATCGACGAAGTGTCCGTGCCGTTCGACGTCGAGCACGTCTACGACGGTGCGTCCGTCACCGAACACCAGCGGTCCCTGGACATCGTGGACTTCGGCCGTCAGGTCACCCGACCGCAGGTGCGCGCCGTCGTCGCCGGCGCCGAGAACCAGCTCGCCACCGTCATGAACGACCTCCCCATCGACGAAGAGGTCCTGACCGACGGCTCCAACCTGGACAACCTCGTCGCGGACGCCAACGCCACCCTGGACGAGGCCGAGAACCCGATGGAGGGCCGCTGGCTCGCCGTGTCTCCGCAGTTCGCGGCCCGCATGTTCTCCCCGAACGGCGCGTCCCTGACCGACTACCAGGGCGAGGTCGCCACCGAAGCCCTCCGCCGGGGGATCCTCGGAGAGTACCGCGGGTTCATCGTCGTCAAGAACCCCCGCCTGACCGGGTTCCGGGCGCTGGCCTACCACACCAGCGCGTTCGCGTTCTCGTCCATGGTTCCCCAGCCCATCCCCGGCACCATCGACTCCAACGTGGTCAGCGAGGAGGGCCTGTCGCTGCGGCACGTGTTCATGGTCAACACCAACAACGCGGCCACCCTGTCCCTGCTGTCCATCTACGCGGGCGCTGAGCTCGTCGACGCCGACCGTGTCGTGGTCCTGGGCTCCGACAGCGCGAGCTAACCCGACACCGATCAGCGAGGGGGTGGCTGGTGGCCAGTCTGATGACGCTCACCCAGTACACGGCGCGGCTCGGCCGCACCCTGACGGGGGCTAAAGCCACGCAGGCTGAGGCGTTCTTGGAGGACGCCTCGGACACGGTGCGGCGTATCGCCCAAGGGGAACTGGACGAGGCCACCTCCAACGACCTGTCCGGTGAGATCCGCATGGTGATCTTCTCGATGGTCACCCGGGCGCGCACGAACCCGCGTGGACTGTCTGGGGAGCGGATCGCTGACCACAGCACACAGGGCGACAAGCCGGTGTACGCCACCGACGAAGAGAAGCAGATCATCCTGCGCGCGGCCGGGGTCGGCACCGTGCGGGTGGTCGACCTGACCAGCGACATGCCGCAGCGGCTGACCGACAACGCTGCGGCGGTCCCGATTTTCACTCACCTGGGAGGAACTGACTGATGCCAACTCGACTGGTGAACACACGTTCGGATCGTGTCGTGGAGTACGCGCTGCCGGAGGAGATCGCCCCTCCGGAGCGCACCTACCCGACCAAGGACGCCAAGGCCATCGCTGAGCGGGAGGCGGGCCGCCGGAAGCGGCTGCTGGACACGCTGAACAAGAGCCGCCGGTGGAAGAGGACGGATCGTCCGGTGGAGCGGGTCACGGCCCGCCAGCGCGACGAGGCGCGCCGGGAGGCGGAGCGTCGACGCATCGAGGCGGAGGTGCGCGCGGAGTTCGAGCAGCGGCTGGAGACCGAGCGCGCCAAGGCGCGGCTCGCCTCCGGGGGCAGCGCCACGGGTGCCGTGGCTTCGTCTGAGCCGTCGACAGCTGAGGTGCGGGCGTGGGCGCGCGAGCATGGGTACGAGGTGCCTGCCCGCGGCAAGCTTCCCGACGACGTCGTGGCCGCCTACAAGGCCGCGCACGAGGGCGGCGAGTAGCCGATGAGCATCACCCACCTGCTCAACCGGGCCCTGGACCACTACCGGATCGAGACCACCCGTAACTCCACGGGCGGGCTCGACGAGACCCGTGTCCTGGTGGGGCAGGTGGAGGTGCGTGTTCCGCAACCGTCCGCGACCGAGCGGGTGATGGCTCGCACACAGGTGGGTCCGCAGCAGGGTGCGGCCGAGCTCACCCAGCCGGTGTACACGGAAGCGGACTCCGGGGTGCGGCGCGGCGACGAACTCCAGGACCCCACCACGGGGGAGGGGTTCCGGGTCAAGGACGCGATCCGCCCGTCGGAGGCTGACGACTACCTGCGCTTGGACACTGAGGTGTTCCAGGTCGAGATCACCGTGGAGGCGTCCTGATGCCTGGTGCGCTCAGTGTGCAGGTGCGTGGTGTGGATTCTCTGGCCGACCGTATCCGGCTGCTCCGTCCCCGTATGCGTCGCGCCACCATCGCCGCTGTCACCGAGGCCGGGCAGGGGCTCGAGGACGGCATGAAGGCGCTCGCGCCGGTCGACACCGGCCGGTTGCGTGACAGCATCCGCCACGAGGTCGAGGGCACCACCGCCACCGCCGGGCCGGGGCGTGAGGTGGACTACGCGATCTTCGTGGAGTTCGGGACGAGCCGTATGCCCGCGCAGCCGTATGTGCGGCCGGTGGTGCAGGCAGAGAAGCTGCTGTTCCCTGCGCTGGTACGCAAGCACCTGGACGCCGAGCTTAAGCGGGGTGGTCGCCGGTGACCTTCCAACCCACCCCGGTCGCCACGAGCGCCCTGGAGCCGGTGCAGGCCGCGACCGTGGCCCGCTGCAACGCGCTGCTGGGCACCCCGCTGTGGGACTACGTACCCGAAGACCAGGAATACCCCTACGTCACCGTTGGGGAGGCCACGGAGACCCCACACAACGTGCACGGGCGGTTCGGGCGCCGGGTCCGTCAAACCCTGCACGTGTGGGACAAGGGCCGTCACGGGTTCGGCCCAGCCATGCAGATCGTCGCTGAGCTGACCCAGCTGTTCGACCACCGCGAGACCGACGTTGACCCGCTCATCAACGGGCACCGCATCCAGGCGATCCGCCTGTTCGATTCCCGGCCCATGCGCGACCCCGACCCATTGGTGCGGCACGTGCCGGTCACGTTCGAATGGATCACCGAGCAGGAGCCCCTATGACCTAAACCCGCACATCCCATAAACGCCTCCGGCTGATCACCGGAGGAAGGAGACCCCCTGCTTTCCCAGGGGCGAGGGGGTCTCCGCCCACCTGGGACGTCCACACACAACCAGTGATGGAGGTCCACGACCAATGGCCGGTTTCAACGCATTCGGCTCCCAGTTCTACCGCGGCGACGGCGGCTCCCCAGAAACCTTCGACCTCGTCGGAGAGGCCACCGACATCTCCGGCCCGGAAATGTCCCGGGACACCATCGAGGTCACCTCGCACGACTCCCCGGACGCGTTCCGGGAATGGGTCGGCGGCCTCAAGGACGGCGGCGAGGTCACGTTCACCGTCCGCTACGACCCCGACCTGCACAACCCGCTGCAGGACGACTTCGACGACGAACAGACCCGCAACTACCAGATCCGGTTGCCCGATGTGCCGGGCGGAATCTGGAACTTCTCCGCGTTCATCACCAACATGGGCCTGTCCTTCCCGATGGAGGACGCCATGGGCGCGGACTTCACTTTCAAGATCAGCGGCAAGCCCACCTTCGAGGAGGTTTCCTAGTGGCATTCCTGGGACGCGATGACATTCTCGGTGCTGAGGACACCGAGTACAACGAGATCGACTGCCCTGAATGGGGCGGGATGGTCCGGATCAAGCCCCTCACCGCGATGCAGCGCGCACGCATCCAGGGCACCATGGCCGAGATCTACCAGGCCAAGAAGGGCTACGACCGGCTCGGCAAGAGCCACCTGCAGATGATCGCCTGGTGCGTGGTCGACGAAGACGGCAAGCCGATCTTCACCCCGGGCGACATCGACAAGCTCGGGGCGAAGAACGCCGCGCCGATCCAGCGGCTGCGTGACGCCATCATGAAGCTGTCCGGAATGGACGACGACGCCGTGGAGGAGGCCGAGGAGGATTTCACCGAAACCCAGGAATCCGATTCGCTTTTCGACTAGCCGGACACCTGAACGCCCCGAGCGTCGAGGGCATGCTCGCCAACATGTCCTCGCGGGAGTTCACCTACTGGCAGGCCTACGAGCGCATCAGCGGAGTCTTGGGACAGGAACGTGACGACATTCTCGCCGCGATCGTCGCGGAGCGCGTCACGACCATGCTGCAAGGCAAACAGAAGGGGAAGCGCACCAAGCAGTGGCAGATCTCTGACTTCATCCCCAAGTGGGGATCCACGAAGCCTTCCGGTGAACGCAAGCGGATGGCACCAGAGCAGATGAAGAACAAGCTGCTCGCCTTGACGAAGGCGTTCGGTGGGACGGTCAAGAACCGCGACGAATAGAGGAGGGCACGGGTGGCGGCGCTCGAAGAACTCACCGTTGTCCTCGACGCGGACATCAAGAAGTTCGACCAGCAGATGCAGCGCGCTGAACGCGATGTCAAGCGGTCCTTCAACGGGCTGGAGCGTTCCGCGTCCAAAGCGGGTCGCACGGGCGGCACAGGGTTCGTGTCCGGGTTCGACCGGACCGCCGCCCGCGGTATGCAGCAAGCTGTTCAACGGTCAGCCGTGGCCCCTCTGGAGCGGGCGGGCCGACAGTTCCAGGCTGCGGGTCGCACCAGCGCGACAGGGTTCGTGTCCGGTTTTGAGTCTGCTGCTGGTACGGGCATGGCGCGAGCGGCACGTAACACAGGCGCGCCGATGCGCGACTTGGAGGGCCGGTTCGAATCCTCCGGAAGGCGCGGAGGGCAAGGGTTCACCCGCGGCGTCGGAACCGGCCTGGCGGGCGCTAGCGCGGCGTTCGGACCGGTAGGCGCAGCCATCGGCGCCACCGCTGGGCTGCTCGGCACGCAGATGCTGGGAGCCGCTAAAGACTTCGAAGCGGCCATGAACGGCGTCCGCGCCGTCACCGGAGCCACCGGCAGCGACTTCGCTGACCTGGAAGCCCAAGCCAAAGACCTCGGATCCACCACCCAATTCTCCGCGACCGAGGCCGGCCAGGCAATGGAGTTCCTGGGCATGGCCGGGTTCTCCACCACCCAGATCATGGAATCACTGCCCGCCACGTTGGATCTGGCAGCCGCCGGCAGCATCGACCTCGCCCGCGCCGCTGACATCGCCTCCAACGTGTTGACCGGGTTCGGGCTCGCAGCCGAGGACATGGGTCAGGTGTCCGACGTGATGGCGGAAGCCGCCGCCTCATCCAACACCAACATCCTCCAACTCGGTAACGCCTTCGAACAGGTCGGCCCCATCGCTAACTCGGCTGGACTGTCGTTTGAGGAGACCACCGCCGCCCTCGGTCTGCTCGCCAACGCCGGCCTCCAGGGAGAGAAGGGCGGCACCGCGCTGCGCGGCGCGCTCGCCTCCCTGACCGCCGCCTCCGATCCGGCTCAGGCGGAACTGGATCGGCTCGGCATCACCGCCACCAAGGCCGATGGCACCATGCGTCCCCTGGTCGACATCGTCCGCGACTTCGAGAACGCCCAACTCGATATGGGCACAGCGGTCAAGATCTTCGGCCGCGAGGCCGCCCCGGGTTTCCTCGCCATCCTGGATCAGGGATCGGATGCCCTGGTGGAGATGACCGGCAACCTCGGGGACGCCGAAGGCGCCGCCAAGGAGATGGCCGACATCCGCATGGAAGGCCTCCAAGGCGCACTGAAGTCGGCCCAGTCAGCGGTGGAGGGGTTCTTCATCGCGTTCGCGGACATGGGAGCTTTGGACGCCGCCACCCGGGTCGTGGACCTGTTCGCGGGCGGCGTGCGCGCCGTCACCGGATTCCTGGCCGAACACGAGGACCAGATCCGCCCCGTGCTCAAGGTGCTCGGGATCTTCGCTGGGATCGTCGCGGGCCTGGTCGGCGCCCTGGTGGTGGTCAAGGGCGCGATCGCCGCGGTCGGTGCGGCATTGGCGATCGCTACCGGACCGGTCGGACTTGTCGTCGCTGGGATCGCCGCGCTGGCCACGGGACTGGTGGTCGCCTACAAGAAGTCCGACACGTTCCGCCGTATCGTCGGCACCGCCTTCGACAAGGTCAAGGCCGCAGCCGACGGGGCGCGCCGGTTCTTCATGCGTCACGTGTGGCCCATCCTGGTCGAAGGGTGGGAGCGCGCGCAGGACGTAGCCCGCCGGGTGGGCCGCTGGTTCGAGAACACCGTGTTCCCAGCCCTGATCGCGGCGTGGCGCGACTTCGAGGACGCCGCCGGACCCATCGTTGAGAAGATCGTGGGCTGGTTCCGTGACCTGCGCGAGAACGGCGACGAATTCCGGGCCCGGTGGGGGTTCATCTGGGACCAGGCCCGCGAGCGCCTGGACATCTTCGCAGATCTGGTGCGCCGTGTGGCGGGCAACCTGATCGACCAGTTCAAAGGCTGGGTCGACATCATCACCGGGCTGATGTCCGGCGACTGGGGCAAGGTGTGGGACGGCGCCGTCAAGGTCGCCAAGTCCGGGTGGGACAACCTCGTCGCAGCTGGGACCGCTGGGGTCCGGTTGCTGGGGCAGGCGATCAAACTCCAGTTCGTCCAGCTGCCCCGAGCGATCGCCGGGTGGTTGGCCGATGTGATTCCGGTGCTGGCCGAGAAGCTGCCCCAGTGGACGGCCCAGTTCGTGCGCTGGGCCGCGCGGATGCAGGGCAAGCTCAACGACAAGCTCGCCGACTGGTTGGACGAGTTCGGGTCGTGGCTGGCCAACGACGTACCGGATCTCATCCGGTCCAAGATCGGGCAGTGGACGGACGAGTTCACCGATTGGGCGCAGGACCTGTGGCCCGAGATCCGACGCACGATGCCCGAGGTGATCGACGGGCTCACCGGGTGGATAGCCGACCAACCATCCGAGATCAGCGAAAATCTCCAGTCCTGGAGTGAGGCGTTCGGCGATTGGGCCGGGGACCTGCACACCAGGGTCGGGGAGGGCACCGACCAGGCGGGGTTGTCGTTCACCGAGTGGATGGAGCAGTTCGCCGAGGACCTACCGGGCAAGCTGGACTCCTGGACCCTGCGCATGACGGAGTGGATCGAGCAGTTCGCTGAGGATCTGCCCACCAAGCTGGATTCGTGGGTCACGAAGTTCACCGAATGGGTCGAAGGGTTCGCTGAGAAGCTGCCCGAGAAGCTGGAGCGCCTGACCGAGAAGTTCATCGATTGGGCGAGTGGGGCGCCGGAGGAGACCGTCACCCAGCTGGACCAGAGCTTCCAGGAAGCTGGGGGCGAGGAGCGTCTGGCTGAGGAGATCGAAACCAACTGGGGTCCCCGCCTTTTGGCCGCGTTCGGATCGGTCATGTGGACGATCATCAAGGCGATCCCTGGGTTGATCCACACGCTGGGTCAAGCTATGGCTCGAGCCCTGATCTCGATCATGACCGACCTGGGGATGCAGTTCGCTGCCCGCTGGGTGATTATTATCAAGGACGCTGGCCGGTGGCTCAACGACCTCAAGGTCAAGGTCGTGGAGAAGCTCGGCGAAATGCGCGACGAAGCCCTCGCCAAGGTCGACCAGTTCAAGGACGACACCATTGGTCGATTCGAGGGACTGTACGACACGCTCGTCGGTAACTCGATCGTACCGGACATGGTGCGCGACATCATTTCTGAAACCGGTAAGCTGCCCGCCGGGGTCGACGGCGAGTTCGGGAAGATGAACACCCAGGCCATTGGGAAAGCCGAGTCGCTCCAGGCAGAACTCGCGGCGAAGATGGTCCTGATCAAGAAGTCCTTCTCCGACATGGCCGCTGGAACCCAACAGCTTTTCTCCAAGATGGTGTCCAGCCTCGGGTCTAGAGCTAAGACCCTAGCCCAGATGCTCAGCACCACGTTCGCCAAACTCGGATCCAGCGTGGTGGAGGGGTTCGAGCGCACGGTAGCGGGAGTCAAATCAGCGTGGGGGAAACTCCGCCAGGTTATTGCCGCACCCGTCCGTTACGTCATCTCCCCGGTAGTGAACAAAGGTTTGCGCGGGGTGTGGAACACCGTCGCAGGTAAAGTCCCTGGCCTGTCGAAGATGCCCGCCGTGCGCGGATTCCAAGCGGGCGGCATCGTTGACCTCACCCGCGGCGGTAAACTGCCCGGCTACTCCGCGCAAGACAACCGGATCGCTGCGGTGCGTGATGGTGAAGGTGTCCTCACCCCCTCAGCCACCGACTCGCTAGGCGGACGTACATTCATCAACGCGGCGAACCGGCTCGGCGCGCGCGCCGGTCAACTGCTCCTGGAAGGATTCGCGTCGGGCGGCATCGTCGGCGCGGTCGACCGGTTCCGCTCCCAGGGGCGCAGCGACTTCGACAACAAGGGCGGTGTGGTCGCCGCAGGCAACAAGGTGATGAGCAGCATCCTGTCCGCTGTGGGTGGACGGTATGGGCGCCGTGACGATTTCCCGGGCACGGGTTATCACACCACGAAGGCGTTCACTGGCCGGATCATGGATCAGATCCGCAAGCACAAGGATGATCTGGAGATCGGTCAGGGCGCTAAGGCCGTAGTGAAGCTGGCGAACCAGTCGGTGGGGCGTTATCCCGAGGTGCCGAACGGGTCCAACCGCAACGCGATTTCCAAGTGGTACGGCATGCCGGGCGCCCCGTGGTGTGCAATGTTTATTTCCTGGCTTTTCAACCGGACGAAGAACTCCGGTGCGCTCCGAGGCGCTTCCAGGACCGCGTGGACGGGCGACTACTACACGTCCGGAATGAAGCGGGTGCCGGAGTCGCAGCGGCGGCCCGCTGACGTGCAGGTGTTCGGTACCGACCACGTCCGGCTGGCGACCGAAAAGGGCGACATGGGCGTTGGCGGTAACGAGGGAAATAACGTCAGCAAGTCTGTGCGGCGCGGCGGCGCCTTGTTCCGTCCCGCGTTCGCTAAGGGAGGCATGGTCGATCCGCGCGATTTCGTGATGCAGGACAAGGGATGGGAGCCTTCCCCGCCCCCGGCCATCGCCGCTCTGCGGGACATCTTCCGCACCGCCACCTTCGACGACGGCGGGTACCTCATGCCGGGGTACACGCTCGCCTACAACGGCACCGGATCCCCCGAGCCGGTCTCCGCTGAACCCATCGTCATCCAGCTCGACCTGCGCGGTGACGACGACGAGATGATCCGCCGCCTACGCAAACAGATCCAAGTCAGGGGCGGCGGCAACGTCCAGGTGGTCCTCGGCCAAGGGAGTAGCCGATGATCACCTTCGTCGGATCAGAGTTCGCTGGGACCTTCGTCGACTCGGTCACCGTCGACCGGCCCGCCGACGTGGTGGCCGGCGACCAGATGATCATGTTCGCGTCCGCGAACGACGAGAACGAGCTCGTCACCGTCCCCTCCGGGTGGGCGGTCCTGTCCGATGTCCTCCTCGACCCCGGCGCCGACGCTAAAACCTGGGTGCTGGCCCGTGTCGCCGATGACTCCGAACCCGACACCTACACCGTCACCTGGGGCGGAACCCACTGGCACTTCCTCGACCTGGTGGCGTTCCGTGGCGTGGATCGGATTCGCTCCCAGTCCACCAACTCCGGTGGCGGTCTCTCCGAGATCGACCTGCCCGTCCTGCAAGCCAACGAGGGCGACGCCCTGGTCGCCGGAGGATTCCACTGGGACGAAGTCGGTAAAGCCTGGACGCCCGCCGGGTTGACCGTCATCGACAACCTGCCACGGTCGTGGATCAGCGCGTGGCAGACCATCACCACTGACGGGCCCACCACCGAGTACACGTTGGAAACCTCCCCGACCACGGTCGGGTTGATGTCAGCGATCGCGATCCTGTTGGTCCCCGACCCGGACCCGCCCGGCCCGGTCACTTTCCCGCTGGACATCCGCACCGAGATCCAACTCGACGGGGTGTGGACCGACATCTCCACTGATGTACGCGACACCGACGACGTCGTCATCACCCGCGGCCGGTCGGACTGGGCTGGCCGAACCGACCCGGCCACCATGACGTTGAGGCTCAACAACCGGGACGGCCGGTACTCCCCACGTAACCCGAACAGCCCCTACTTCGGGGTGCTGCGCCGCAACACCCCGATCCGGTTGTCGCTGATCGCTGACGGTGATCCGGTCACCCGGTTCGCTGGTGAGGTGCCCGAGTGGCCACTGGAGTGGGACCTGTCCGGAAACGACACCTGGGTGGACCTGCGCGCCGCCGGGCTGCTGCGCAGGTTCGCGCAAGGCTCCGGCCCGGAACGATCCGCGATCCGCCGCCTGATCCGCACATCAGGTGCACTCGCGTACTGGCCGCTCACCGACGGCGCCGGCGCGACCTTCAGCGCCACACCGGACGTGGGCCCGCACCCCATGCTGGTCACCGACCTGATCCGAACCGCGGGGGGCACCATCACCCCCAAGATCGACTTCCTGGATTGGGCACAGGGCAACCTCGAGCCGTGGCTAGAGCCAGTTGCGCGCACACGCACCGACCGCGGAGCAATCACCGGTCGGGTCGACCCGGTCGCTACCTCACCGGTGGCGTGGACCGCTGATCTGGTGCGGGCCCGCACGGGCGGCACCGACCGGTACACGATCACCTCCCACCTGGACGACAACGACGATGGTGTGCAGTGGCGGGTCCGTATGGATTACAGCGCCCCCGACATCCGGATCTTCGTGCGCTCGTTCACCGGATCCCCAACGGGAACGTTCACCGAGCTCACGGTCATCGACGAACCCAGGTTCTTCGGTGAGGACATGCGGCACCTGCGCCTGTCGGTGACCGAGAACGGGTCCGACTCCGATTGGGCGCTCTACATCGACGGTGACCTGATCGACTCGGGCACCGCGGTCGGGTTCACAGCCAGGGCGGCGTCCACTGTTACCTACAGCTGGGACTTCATCGGCACGTTCCCGGACGACGCTGAGGCGGCCTCGTTTGGTCATATCGCGGTCTGGGACTCCACGGAGGACCTCGTGATCCCCTCTGCTGCGGATGTGCGCCGCGCCCTGGATGGCTACCCGGGGGAGCGTGCGGGGGTGCGTATCCAGCGGATCGCCGACGAGGAGAGCATCACCTTGCAGGTGGTGGGGGATCTGGAGAAGACCCCGGCGATGGGCCCCCAGTACGCGGAGACAGCGCTGGAGGTGATGCGTGACGCCGAGCAGGTCGACCGCGGGGTGTTGTTCGAGTCTCGTGATGATGCCGCGTTGGTGTACCGCACGAACCGGTCCCGATACAACCAGCACCTTGGAGGCGTGTGATGAGTGTGGTGTGGACCTGGCACGGCGCGGTCACCCCGACGACGGTATGGGTGCGCGCCCGAGTGGATCCAGGCGACTCCTCAGCCGAACTGCGGGTGGACACCGACCCTGAGATCACCGCGCCGGTCACGTTCGGTCCGGTGGCCGTCGACGGTGTGGACATGGCCAGTATCGAGGCCACCGGTCTTGAGCCGTCCACCCGCTACTACTACCAGTGGGTGATCGACGGAACCCCCCAGTTGACTATCGGTCGGGGCCAGTTCCTGACCGCCCCACCCCAGGACGGCACCCCGCAGAGCTTCATCATCGGCGCTGCGGGCGACGCCGGTCTGATTGGTACGGGTGATGATTCGTTCATCACCGATGAGGTGTCGGACAACCCGGTGTTCGGCACGATGCTCAACCGGGCGCTGGCTGAGGACTGGGTGCAGTTCATCCACCTGGGTGACATGCACTACCGCGACATCGCCACCAATACCCCCGCCGACTACCGGGACGCCTACGACGACGTGCTCACCTTCAACGGGCTCGGCGTCAACGCGGAACAGAACCGGTTCTTCCGCAACGTCAGCATGGCCTACGTGTGGGATGACCACGACTTCGGCCCCAACAACTCCGATGGCACGTTCGTGGGCCGCCCTGCCGCGGCCCAGGTGTACCGGGAGACGGTCCCGCACTACGACCTGACCGTGGCAGGAGCGTCCAGCACCGACGCGCCGATCTTCCAATCCTGGCAACTCGGCCGGGTGCAGTTCATCGCGTTGGACTCCCGGTGGGCCCGGGACCCCAACACCGACCTGGACACCGACCGCACCAAGACCATGCTCGGCGCCGCGCAGAAACTCCAACTGGAGCAGGTGCTGCGCAACACCACCGCCCAAGCTCTGGTGCTGATCTCACCCAGTATCTGGCTGTCCGACCAGGCCGGCGGCGACGAATCTGTCGACTCCTGGGGGCGTTTCCGTGTCGAGCGTGAGGAGCTCGTGCAGATCCTGGGTGACCACGGGTGGCTTGAGCGCATGGTGATGCTGAACGCGGACAAGCACGCCCTGTCCATGTCCTCGGGTCCCGCGAACCCATGGGGCGGCTTCCCGATGTTCATGTTCGCGTCCTTGGACGCGAGCTTCTCCACCTCGCCAGAGCTCCAGTACGACATCGGTCAGTCCCCGGGCAGGCAACGGTACGGGACTCTGCAGGTGGTGGACTCCGGGCACACCATCGCCCTGCACGGCACCGGGTACGTCAACGACACCGTGTGGCGCACCTACACCGGGTACGCGTTCGTTGAACCCCACGTCGTGGCGTTGGACTACTCCGCTGGGCAGTTGTTCGACCCGTTCCGGCCGGTCGACGACGACCAGCAGCTCGCCAACGACGTCACCGCGCAACGCCGCGACGGCGGCGACACCCGCATCGAGGACACCGACGGCCCCGTGGGCGTCGACGCGGTGGGCCGCTACACCGATTCAGCCACCGTCAACATCGAGTCCAACGACACCCTCGCCGATCAGGCCGGGTGGCTGCTGCCCCAGGGCACGGTGGACGAGGCCCGCTACCCGACCATCGGCCAGCATCTGACCAACCCCCGCATGGAGGACCTGCGCCGGGATGTCGCACGGTTGGATGCCGGCGACGCGGTCACCATTGACAATCCTCCCCCGTGGCTGCCCCCGGAGCGGATCTCCGCTGTAGCTGAGGGGTACCAGGAGCGCATCACCACCCACGACTGGCAGATCGAGTACAACGCGTCCCCCGCGTCGCTCTGGCAGGTGGGTGTGACCGCCTTCCCCACGTCGATGCTGTATAACCGCGACTTCGAGGCCGGCACCTACGGGTGGTTCGGTTTCCAGTCCACCCTGTCCCACGACCTTGAGGTGTCGTTTCGCGGCCAGGGGTCGGCCCGGCAAACGCCCAACGGGGTGGACAACCTGGCGCGCACGGTGACCACCTTGGTTGACTCGCCACGCGTGTACGCAGGCACCGAGTACTTCTTCTCGGTCTGGGTGATGACCGCCAACGGCCGCGACGTGGATGTGTCCGTGCTCTGGCGCGACACCGACGGCAACCAGATCAGCTTCCCGTTCGTCGTCTCCGCCACCTTCGTCACCGCGGGGGTGTGGACACAACTGTCCGGATCCGTGATCGCCCCTGAGGGCGCGTTCCGGATGCAGCTGAACATCAACCAGCGCCAGTCGGCGGCCCTGCCGGCGTCCGATGAGCTGTGGATCGACGAAGTCCTCATGACGGACGGGTCGGATCCGGGCACCAACCAGACCAACCGGGCCGCCACCCGCGGCTCGGAACTGGTGACCGCGATCGATTCGACCGAAACCGAGCTGGTGGTGCACACCGATGTGGAGGAGGGTGCTTCCGCTCGGTGGGTCAACTCCTCCGGCCCCGGTGTCACGTTCGCGCACGAGTTCCCGTTCGATGTGCGTGGCGGGGGAGAGACCATGCGGGTGCTCTCCTGCGAACCCGCGGCGTGGGACCTGTTCCGGCGCGCTGACGAAACCGGTACGTGGGGCACGTCCAGTGCCGGTGTGGACTGGATCGACACCGCGGTCTCGGACACCAACATCGGCACCTCATCGGCGTTCCAGTACGGGTTTCTCCAGCTTCTGGCCAACACCTCAACGATCCGCCAGCAGACGCTGGACCTGGGGTACGAGGTTGGGGACTGCGAGATCTTGTGGTCGATCCGCACCAACCAGATCAGCGCAGGTGCTTCTCAGCT
>NZ_ANBC01000909.1 GCF_000341125.1 Nocardiopsis lucentensis DSM 44048
GCGCGGTGATCTTCACGGACTGGTGCCGCGGGTCGGCGGTGGTGTCGCCGGGCGGTGCGGTGATCGTGTCCATCAGCGGGTGACCTCGTCCAGGAGTTCGAGGACCTCAGTCCGGTTGTCGACCAGGTGGGCCTCGTAGGCGTCGCGGCGCACCGAGATGGTGGTCTCTACTTCGGTAGGGGTGTCGACGGCGCATTGCCCGTACCCGGTGGAGCGTTTCCCGCCGAGGTTGAGGAGGCGGCGGCGGTCGGTCTTGGGGGCGGCTTCGTCGAGGGCGGTGTAGAACGCGGCGACGTGCCCTTCAGTGGGGGTGGCTAGGTGCAGGCCGGTGTAGAGGGTCGCGCCGGGTTTGATGACCTGCATGTCGTAGATCATCTGGACGGTGTCGATGGTGCTGTCGAGGGTGTCTTCGGCCAATGCGATGAACCGGTCGGCGGCGGTGGTGACGGTGTCGTGGCGGGTGCCGAACGTCTCGGTGCGCAGCGCCCCGTTGGGCAGGGCCGCGTGCGGGTGGTCGGCCAGTCGGGCGGGCAGCCGGTTCGCGTTCTCGGCGCAGACGAGTTCGACGTCGTCGACCCAGAGGGTTCCGGCGGTGATGTCGGATTTCGCGGAGTAGCCGAGGAGTCCGAGGCCGGGCAGGAGCTGGTGGACGCGCCGATTGAGGTCGAGGTCGGCTTGGGATCCGGTGGTGGACAGTGCGCCACCGGACCAGAGGAGGTCGACGGTGCGCTTGGCGAGCGACCGGTCGGGCACGTCGAGGGTGCGCACCAGGTGCCAGGCCAGTGCCGCCCGTAGAGTGTGCCGCAGCGAGTTGCCGGAGACGTAGGGGACGGCGGCACGGCGCCCGTCGGGGGCGATCACATCGCGGGTCCGCAGCAGCTGGGTGTTGCCGGAGGTGCCGGCGCCGTGCGAGATGGCGGACAGCGCAGTCAGCGTGAGGGGAAGGTGGACGTCGTCGCGGGCGGCGAGGCTGGTGAATTCGGGGGCGGTGGTGGTCATGTGGCGGCCTTCTTCCTGGTGTTGCGCTCGACCCTGGTCAGGGCGGTCAGGTACACGGCGTCGGACTGGCAGAGTTCCCGCCAGGCGGCAAAGGTGTTGGGGTCGGCGAGTTCGGTGGTGAGTTTGGCGATCTCCTCGGCGGTGCGCGCGGAGAAGCTCGTGGTGATCTGGAGTTTGCGGGCGGCGGTGGAGACGACCTCAGAAAAGACGGTCCCCGAGGACGCCCCCGTCTCCAGCGCGGTCTTCGCCCGGTCCCACCAGTGGGCCCGTCCGATCGCCTCCACGTCCGCGCTGTCCAGCAGCGCCGACTGGAAGCGGATCGCCAGGCCGATCAGGTCCGGGTGCGGGGTAGCGGGTGCGGTACTCATCCAGGTGCTCCTTGTTGGGCAGGAAGACGGCCAGGTGCAGCAGCGGCGATGAGCGCCACGGCTCCAGTTGGCGGGCATGGTGGCGCCAGGCCGCGATGTCCGCGGCGGTCTTGAGCGCCGTGAAGGACGGGGCCAGGTGCTCGATAGCGTCCGCGGAGTGCCCTGCGGCGCGCAGGGCGACGACATGGGCGAACACTTGCTGGAAGTCCTGCGGGGTGGCGTCGATATCCAGGGCGTCCATGCGCACGCGCCACCGCCCGGCCCCGCGGTTGATGCGGGCGTAGGGCAGGGTGTGCTTCTGCCCGGACTCGGCGATACACACGGCCCACTCCCCTGGTGGCGGGTCGGCGAGTGTGTCCACCACGGCGCGCATGTCCGCCCTACTGGTGAAGTGCAGGTGGTCGGCAGCGAACACGGCCTTCGGGTTGCTGGCGGGCAGCGTCTTGTCTTCGCGGGCGAGGAGGGTCCACATGCGGATCTGGTCCATGCCCTTGCCGGTGCAGCACCAGGCGCACGCTTCGCACACCCGGTCCGACGTGGCGCGCAGGTGCTTGGGGTCGGTGAAGGACTTGCCTTCGAGCCACTTCTTGGCGGGGGCGGTCCGCTCGCACTGGCGGGCGCACATCGCGCACACGCCGGGGGTGTCGGTCACGGCGAGGGTGGGCCGGTGGGGTTGTCCGGCCAGGTGCCAGATCATGACCGGCGCGGTCGCGTACCTCATAGAGTCACCGTGATTTCCATGTGGAGAGTGACTTCTTCGCCCCCCTTGCCCAGGCACTGCTTGCACAGGCCAAACCCGGGTGCTTCCTCCAGTGATCGGATAGGACGCGAAGACCGGTGACTGATCTGGCAATAGGGTTCCATGATGATTTCCTGGCTCGGGCCTCGCCGTGAAATCACGCGGATCCCGCGCCCGGTGGCTACGTGAGCTACCCCTCTATCGACGTTTGCGCTGACCCAGAGTCGAGGACGGATCTTCACCGGCAGGTACCCGGGGTCGCGTTCACAGGCGTGGTCCCATGCCGACTTGTCGTAATAGAACCCGCGTGCCCACCCGGTTCTCCTGAACGAGTACCGGTCCAGACGCCAGGTGGGGTTGGGGAGTTCGAGATCGGGTGCATGCTCGGCGCACTTAGGGCCGTCTGCGTAACGATCCGTGGGCAGGCGCCCGCACAGCACGGGGGTCTTGGCCCGGAAGACATGCCCGTACTCGTCCGCCGTCACCACGAAGCGATCGACCTGGTACCCGAGAATGATGTTGCACCCGGCTGAGGAGCGTTTGGTGAGCGGGTCTGCCTGGCCCACAGGGATGCGGTGCCGGTCGTAGAACCATCTGTCGGTTTTCGGGTAGCTCATGCGGTGGCCTTCTTCCGCTCGGGGCCGTCCTGCACGCTGAGGTAGCCGAGACGGAACGCGGTCGCGATGATGTGGGCGCGCCCCGAGCAGCCCCACCGTTTGGAGAGGTTGCGCCAGCAGTCGCGGACGGTGTGCACGGACACGTGGAGCTGGTCGGCGATCTCGGTGTTCTCCAGCCCCTGGGAGGCGAGTCCGATGACGTCGAGTTCGCGGTCGGTCGCGTGGGGGTGGGTGTCGAGCCACACGTGGGCGTCGGCGACGCGGGCGCGCAGGGCGCGTTCGGCGTCTTCGACTGCTCGGCGGAGCTGTTCGGGTAGGCGCAGGTGGCAGGGGCCGCACCAGTGTTCGGTGGCGGCGACGGGCCGGGAGCATCCGGGGCAGCGCTTCGCGGTGCCCATCAGCGTGCTCCGACGGTGAGGAGTCCGCAGCCGAAGGCTTTGCCGGGGCCGATCCCGGCGGCGATCAGGTGGGCGAGCAGGGTCTGGTCGCGGGTGGTGGCGGTGCCTGTGGTGGCGTAGCGGGTGTGGGTGATGGTGCGGCCGGTACGCGGATGGTGTCCGGCTAGGGCGGGGAGGCGTTCGCAGGCGGTGACGGTGGTGTCGGCTAGGGCGGGGGCGAGTTTGCGGACGGCCCAGGCTGGGACGTCGGGGGCGCGCAGGGGGGTGCGGGTGCCTCGGGTTCCTTGGTGTGTGGGGGTGTTGTGGATGGGGTTAGCGATCAGCGCCCATTCCACACGGGCATCGTCGTCGGGGATGGGTCGGGTGGTGGTGGATAGGTGGGCCCCTGTAGGTAGGGCTGTCTCGTCCAGGTGTGGGGCGCGGACCACGAGGGTGCGGGGCGCTGGGCAGGCCCACAGGGTACGGATGCCGTCTGGGGTGGCGGCCTCCACGAGGCGGTGGAGGTAGTGGGCGTCGTGGTGTAGGCGGGGGAGGCGGATGGTGTGCAGTGTGTCCACGAGGGGGGCGCACCGGGTGGCGTGCCCTGTTTCTGTGGGGCTCATACCAGCAATGATAGATGCTGGGAATGGTGTCCATTCCTTTTGGCTATGCTGGTGTCCGTCAGACACCTTCTGGGATCGTGGGTGGGCTGGGACAAGCGGGGCGTCGGCGGGCGCCCCGCTTTCGTGTGTCAGCGGTTGGTGTGGGGCGAGTGCCCGCATTCGTCGCAGATGGCGTACTCGCCGATGCGGCGCGGTCCAGAGGACGCGAGCGCGTAGATGGGGGTCCGGTTGACGGTGTCCTTGGCGCAGCGGGGACACCACTCGGGTTCGGGCTCGCCGAAGTGCACGGTGGCGAACTCGCGGGCGGTCACTTGTCGGCTCCCTCGGGGCCGTGCCAGTGGGTCATGGCTTCGGCGAGCTGTTGCCACATGTGCTCGGCAGGGCACCCGTCCTCGTCGGTGTCGCCGGGGCCGATCGCCATGTCTAGCCATGCGTCGTCCACGTCTGCCCGGGTCAGGGTGTGGCCCGCGTAGTCGAGCTCGCGGATGCGGCCGTTGTAGAGGGATTCGATCTGGTCGGCGGTCATGCTCACTTCGTGCTCCTGTCGGTTTTGAGCTCGGTGTCGGCGGCCGGGCAGCGGGCGCGGACACGGGCGTAGGCCAGCGCCTCGTCGCGATCGTCGAACGCCTCGGGCGGATCGATGCGGGTGAGGCTGATGAACGTCGGGTCGGGCCACACCTCCCACTGCCTCCGGTGGCGGGCGTAGGCGACCCGGTAGGGGCCGACGAGGAAGTGGGTGGCGGCGTCGAGGTCGGTTTGGAGTTTGGCGACGGTTCCCATGGCGGCGTCAGCGAGCCGTTTCGCGTCGTCTCGCAGGCACGCCACGTCCCCGGTGAGCGAGTGGCCGATGTCGGGTTTGTGGAGGTCGACGAGCACCGTGTGGAGGGCGTCGGTGAGTCGGGCGTGGAGGGTGCTCCTCCTCGACACGTCCTCGGTTCCTCCTCGGTTAGGAGGATGGGGTGGGTTTCGAGGAGGATCGGCGGCGTTGCAGCCGGGGCAGGTGTCCATGCCGTGGGTGTAGCCGCTTGGTTCGGTGGTGCAGGTGTGGTCAGCCATCGGTGTCTCCGATCGCTTCGCGGATCCGTCGGGCGGCGTAGTGGTCGGTGGGGTCGATGGAGCTACGCAGTTCGCGCTCGACCTCACAGATGCGCGCGATGGCGTTGACCGCGTCCACGACCTGCCCGGCGAGCTCTGGCGTGTCCATCAGCCCTACGAAATGGTCGTCTTTGCTGGGGCCGGTGGTGTGCTTGCGGACGTACAGAGTGCGGCCCAAGCTGCGGCCTGTACGCCATGGGGCGTTCATCGGGCTTCCTCCTCGCATCCGCACGTGTCCGTGTGTAGGTCGCCGTGCTTGCCGTTCGACCCCAGGGGACGGTGGCGTTCGCATTCGTTGATCAGCCGCCCGAGTCGCGCGATGTGCTCCAGGGCACGGTTCTGGTCCGGGTGCAGGCCGATCGCGCTCTGTGCGAAGCACAGGGTCTCGTGGAGCATCTTCGGCGAGTCGGGCACGACCAGAGCAGCCCTGTCGATGGTGGCCGGGTCGGGGTCGGTCCATTCGATGCGGGTAGCGCCGCCGTATCCGTGGATGGTTTCGGCGTCTTCGATGCGGTCCCAGTTGACGGTGGAGGGCCGGGCGGAGCGCCATCGGACGGTGGCGGTGCCGTCGGGCCATTGGATGCCGTCAGCGACGTGTCCGGTGCCGGTGACTCCGGTGGGGTCGGTGGTACGGATGAGTCGGAATCGGCGCGGGTTGGTCATCGTGGTTCCTTCCGGTTCTTGCAAGTGGGGCACAGGTCGGGTTTGCCGCGTGCCCGGTTCTTGGCGCTGGTGGGGAGCTGCCAGCCGTCGCGGCGCGCCAGCAGGCGTAGGTCGCGTTCGACGCGGCAGGTGAGCCGGGGAAGGAAGTACGCCGAGCATTGGTCGCACATGGCGGCCCACACCTTCCCCAGCTCGTCACGGCCGGACTGGACAGCCATCTCAGAACGGAGGCTCAGAGGTGCCGTTTCCGCCCTGCCCGCCCCACGGGTCGTTGGCGGGGGCCTGACCGAACCCGCCCGGCTGTGCGGGCTGGTAGCCACCCGACGGGGCACCCGGGGCTGAGAACCCGCCGCCTTGTCGGGGCGGGGTGATCTTCGGGCCGATCGCGTCCAGCTTCATCTCGATCACGGACCGCTTCTGCCCGTCTTGCTCCCACGAGCGGGTGCGCAGCCGCCCGGTCACGATGACCTCCTGGCCGACGGACAGGTTGGCGTCGGCGATGGCCTGAGCCTGGCCGCCGAACGCGGTGGTGGTGATGAAGAGTTCGTCGGTCTTCTCCCACTGGCCGTTCTCGTTCTTGCGGTTGGCGTTCGCGGCCAGCCGGAGCCGGACCATGGGCTTGCCGTCGTCGAGGAACTTGACCTCGGGGTCGGAAGCGAGCCGGTAGATGTGCGTGATGCTGGGCAGGGCCATCAGTTCTCCTTGTCAACCTGTTGTGCGAGCTGCTCCCACAGCCGCCGGTTCTCTGCCCTCAGCCTGCGGTTGTCCTCCTGGAGTCGCTTGTCAGACTGCGAAGTGGCTATGGGCGGGGCATCGTCGATGTGGTCGGGGCACAAGGCCACGTTGCCCACCGCTCGCCATCCCTGCTCATGCAGGAGATCTCGGAGGACGTCGCTGAGTTTGGGCTCGACGATGGGAATGAACCCGGTCGTGCCGGGGTCGTTGAACACCTTGTGGCAGGAGTCGCAGAGGATCCCGTAGATGATGAACGGATGGAACATCACGCCTCCTTCGGGTGGTGGGTTCGAACGTGCTCGGCGCCGCGTGGCACCTGTGTGGTACAGGACCACTGCCATCGCGCGAGCCGGGCGAGGCTGCGGTGGGTGGATGGGCGGACGGTCCATGTGGGGGCGTCCATCACGCCTCCCCGAGCAGGGCGCGGGCAATGTTGAGGGCGTGTTCGTAGTCGGTGGGCAGCGGCCCGTGCGGGTCAAGGTCAACGCCGTCCCAGGAGTCGAGCCAGTCGGCGACCGCCAGCGCGACGCCGGGGTGCCACAAGGCGATGTGGGCGGCGTCGTGTGGGGCGGTGGTGTGATCCTCGCCGCATATCGCGACGGTGGCGCCCACGTTTGTGGTTGCCACCCACCAGGTGGCTTCGTCGTTGTCGGATTTGGGGGCTTCGCGGCGGCGTTCCCAGGGGGCTTCGGCGTGGGTGGCGTTCGCGGTATCGCGGGCAAGGGTGGCTGCGCGGTGTAGGAGGTCGGTGTCGGCCATGTCCTCTCCTGGGGCTGTGGTGCGCGCTGAGCGCTCCAGATTGTTGAGTGTGGTCCGTGGTGCCGACAAACCCTGTTCGGCTGTCAGCGTTGATTTGGTGGCCGTTTAGGCGTGTGCGATGCTGGGGACGCGCCCCGCCAGGTACCAGCTGGCGGGGCGTCGTCATGCAGACTCGCGATCCCTGGCGCGACGTCCCCACGCCGCAGCCGCAGCCACGATCACGTGCGATCGTTCACCGTGGGAATAGCGGGCAGTGCGAGACCTACGCAGCTCGTCCTCGTCCATCCCTGCGACACGGCGATCGATCTCCGCTTTCAGCTCCGCCTCCGGCAGGTCGATCAAGTCGTCATCCCAACCCACGGGCGGCGGATGCCCCAACTGCTCCGCCCGCGCGAGCGCCCTAGTGATCCCTGCCTGCTCGAAACGGCTGGACGCGGTCGGCGGTTGGTTCCACAGTTCCTCGTACAGGACCCGGATCTTCTCGGCCGTGTCTGCGGTCACCTGGGGGCGCCTGAGCGACCAGGACAGGTTCTGCACCGTCGTCCCGAGCCGGGCCGCGAGTCGGGTGCGTGTCCACCCGATCGCGCCGAGCGCGTCGATACGGCGCCGTGACCCGTCCGAGCACACCAGGCGCGGCGCGGCCGTGACCGCGAGGAGCGCTGCCGCTCGTGCGGGGTCCATGCGGCGGGTGGGCGGTGTCCCGCGGTGGGGGCGGCCGTTCAGGAGTGCGGTGACGTGTTGGCGGGTGGTGCCCGCCGCGGCGGCGATGGTCCGGGTGCCCATCCCGGCCGCGATGAGGGCGCGCACGTGCTCACGGACAGGCTCGGCGTCCACCAGGTCGGTGGTGGGGCGGCCGTAGAGGGCTTGACGGTTGCGGTGGTTCTCGTAGGTGCGGTTCGCGGCTTTGCAGGGGGCGCAGCCGCATCCGGTGACGTAGCGGGCACGGGTCCCATGGGGGGCGCTCATTCAGTGTCCTCCTCGGTTGCGGGGTCGACCAGCACCCCACCCAGCGCGTCCGCCAACTCGGGGGTGAGCACCAGGGCGACCGGACGACCGTCGTTGCCCATGCAGCACACGGTGGTCGTGCCGTCCGCGTCGCGGATCACGTCCCGGCACCAGCGGTCGATCAGAGGTTCGGGGGTCACTGCTGCCACCCCGTTCCGGCCATGTCGACAACTCCCAACGCGCCAGCGAACTCCACGAGCAGAGCGGACTGATGCTCCACAGACAGGCCCCGCAGGATCTGACCCACCGCGTCCCGGTCGCCCTCAGCAACAGCGAACCGCAACACCGGGCCCGCACACCGAACGGTCTCCTCCACCACCCGCGACTCCCCCAAAGAGCGCACCGCGTGCTGGTCCTGCATCAGGTGGCGGGCAGCGGACTTGCGCGCGGGGTCTGCAGACGCGGCCGTGTGGCCCTCCCACAGATCCCGGTAGGCGGCAGCCACACGGGGCTTGGTCAACCGGTCGCGGGCACGACCTCGCACAGCACCAATGTGGGCTCGCTGGCCCGGGGTGGTCCCACCCGCGATCCGCCCGGGAGCCCCAGTGGGGTCCGACAACGCCTCTTCCAAACACGGCCCTGCCACAGGGCAGTGAGAGCACACCGCCAAAGCACGGGTCTGCTTCTTACGGTCATCCGAGGTGCGGAACAGGGCGGGGTCAAGGTTTCGGCACCCGGCTTGGGCCTTCCAGTCGTTCACGCCGCCTCCTCGCGGGCCGACGCCCTACCGCGGGCGAGGGCTTCGTCGTAGATCTCCACCAGCGCCTTGCGGCGCGGGCTGGTGTTCGGCTGCTGGTTCCACATCGCCGGGGGGATGAACCCGGTCCACTGGTCGGGCCGCTCGAACCCCAACGGCTCCTCACACAGGCGTTCGGCCAGGTCGAGGTGGGCCAGGACGGCGCGGCGCCGGTCGGCGTTCGTGGTGACGTCGATCTCCACCCCGTGGCGCATGGCACGGACCGCGAGCTCACGCATCAGCTTCACGTCCGCGGGGATGCCGGGCTCGCCCCGGCGTCGGGGGCTCACGCCGCACGCCCGGCAAGACGACGGTCCGTGCCCTTGAGCACAACCACCCGGCACAGTTCCGTCAGGCGGGACGCCACCCGCTCGCCGATCTTCTCCCCCAACTGCTTTGGGGGCACATTCGACGTGAAGATCGTCGGCATCGACCGGTCGTACCGGTAGTTCACCAACCGGGTGGTGACCTCTTCCACCCACTCCGATTCCTTGGCCGCCCCCAGGTCGTCAACGAACAGCAGCGGCGCCTGCGCGTAGGACTCGAACACCGTCTCGGAATCCACGCCGGGCCGGGGGCGCATCTTCGCGTAGATGTCCGCGATCGGAGCGGCGGCCGCGGCTGTGTTCACCCCGATGACCGACAGGCGACGCAGCGCCCCGTACCCCTGGTGAGTCTTTCCCGTTCCAGTGGGGCCGAGCAGAAGCAGCGACGGCCCGGGGCCGCCCTTGGCCCCCCCCGACACTCGGGCGCGTTCGGCGTTCGTGACGACCTCATCGACCCAGGCGATCACCTTCGGGTCGGTGGCGTCGGCGTGCTTGTACCTGAGGGGGATGAGCTGGTCCGTGGCCGTGAGGATCGCCGCGGTCTCCTTGACGGCGTGGAAGGCGTCGCCGCCCTGGTCCTCGTGTGCCCGCCAGTCAGTGATCAGCGGGGTGATGTGCGGGAACGCGTTGCGGTGGGACGCGATGGTCTGGAGTTCGTCTTCGTTCATCACAGGAGCCCTTCGTCGTAGACGGACTGGTCGGTCGGGTTGCGGTACGGCTGATAGCCGCCGGAGGCAGCTGCCTGCTGCGGCACGTCGGGTTCGTCCAGGTATGCATCCGCGTTCAGCCAGGAGGTGGGGTGCTTCGTGTACCTGGCTGGCTGGCCTTCGCGTTCGGCGGCGTAGCGTTCGGCACCGGCGAGGAGTTGCTCGGGGGTGGCGCCGCGCTTGATGGCGGCGATGTAGGCCGCTCGCGCCTTCCGTGGGTCCTTCTTGCGGGGAAAGGTGGCGTAGAACTTCTCGAACTTGGCGTCGAGTTCGGGGTCACTCACTTGCGCGGAGCGCGAAGTAGTTTCCCCTGTTCCCCTGTTCCCCTGTTCCCCTGTTCCAGGGCCGGAAGTTTGCGGAGCTTCCGCCGCACCGTGGCGGACATTGTCGGAAGTTCCGCTACTGCCAAGGTCAGGGGAGGTGTTGTGGTCTCCGAAGAGCGGAATGACTCCCGAGGCGCCCGAATCATGGGCCTCCTCATCCTCGAGAGTCGAACGAGGGTCCGGCACATCTTCCGACGGCGCCGAAACACCTTCCGTCACGGTGGGTCGGAACATGTCGGAAGTTCCGCTACTCCGCTGGTCAGAGGGCAGAAAGTCCCACTTCTCGCCCTCTTCGGGGGCAGGGTGCTTCGACTGGGCGGTGCGCTCGTTGCGCTGGTGCTTACGCCACGACGGGATGGCGTAGTAGGGGCGTCCGCCAACCTTGTAGAAGACGACGTCATACTGTTCCCGCACCTGCGCGAGGGTCTGCTTGAAACCGGCCATGGTGGCCACTTCCGGCGCGGTGTCGTCCTCGTCGTAGGGGAACGCGAACGCCTGCAACTCCTTGAGCTGGCAGGTGCCGCGACCGGCGTCGTCGGCCCAGTTCCACATGGCGATGAACAGCAGCCGGGACCACGGACTGATGTTCTCGATGCCGGGACTGCTCCAGTACTCCGGCTTGATGGTGCGGATGCGTGGCATTCAATGCCCCCGTGTGTTCGGAATCGGTCTGGACGGTGGGGGTGAGTCGGGAGGGAGGTCAGGTGGTGGCACGGATGGTGCGGGCCTGCGGGACGGTGACGCCCATGACATGGGCTACGGCCAGTTCGAGAACCTCGTCGGCATCACGGTGGACGGGGTGGTTCCCCTGGTACGCGTTGAACGCTCGGTGCGCCCACGCGGCGGATGCGCTGGGACTGTCGCGGGAGCAGGTGCGGCGGTTGCAGGCGGCGTGGGGGAAGGCGTTCGCCGCGGGCCTGGTGTCGGACGCGGACTTGAACTCCACGTAGCCGACGCCTGACCTCCCCCACCCTCCTGAGCCGGCCCTTGTGGTCGGCTCTTCGTCGTGCCTCACAGGGCGGCCTTGGGTGCGGTCTCGTGTCGGGTGGCGGTGATGCGGTTGTCGTCCAGGCCGATCCCGAACACGTCCCGCAGGGTGTGGAGCATGTCGGGTTCGTGGTCGGCGCAGCAGTGCATGCGCAGGCGTCCCATGGGGAGCCCCCAGACGTCGGAGCCGGTGATGGTGAGGGCGGTGGGCTGGTTGCAGGTGTCGCGTCCGCAGGTGTCCATGGCGTGCTCTCCTTGTGTTCGTTGTGGCTGCTTCTGGTGCCCGTCCCGCGCCTGCTGCGGGTCCCCGGCTGCCCTGCGGGTCCGGTCGGGCTGGAGGTGGGTTAGTCGAGGGCGACGTAGTAGAGG
This sequence comes from Nocardiopsis lucentensis DSM 44048, assembly GCF_000341125.1. GTDB lineage: Bacteria > Actinomycetota > Actinomycetes > Streptosporangiales > Streptosporangiaceae > Nocardiopsis > Nocardiopsis lucentensis. Next base: position 11,429 of record NZ_ANBC01000909.1, read on the forward strand.
CGCTCCCACTCCTTCATGCCGAGACGGTCCTGCACGGCCTCGTGGCCGCCGGTCATCTGCTTGGCGTGGTCGCAAGCCGCCTTGGAGTCCAGGGCGGTCAGCGCGGGGTGGTCTACGTATCGGGCGGGGTAGTGCTCGCGGGCGTAGTGGGGGTCGTCCCAGTAGGTCTTCCAGATGTGCTGGAGGGCGCGTGACTGGTCGCGTTCGCTCATCTGGTCCCACGTGGGGAGGTTCTCGGCGTTCACGGGCTTCTCCTTGCTGTGGTTGTGTGGGTGTGCGGGCCCCGGGTGCTTCCTTCACTCGGGGCCCGTCGTCATGTGGTGGCGGGTGTCAGGTCGCGGATCCGCTCGAGCCCGCCACGGACCGGCACCCGGTACCCCCACCCGTTCGGGGTGAGCCGCCCGTTCTGCCACTCCCAGGGCACGAAGCGCGCCACGCTGTAGGGGTTGTCGGCGCGGGTGGCGATGCCGTACACCCGCAGCTCGACGCAGTCCTCGATCTCGTCGACGGTGAGCTGCCACCCCAAACCGGCCTCGTGGGCGGCCTCGAGCAGAGTCCGGGCCGCAGCGGGCAGCGGCAGGTCGGGCATCTGGCCGGCGGGGTGGAGGGTGTGCCCGGTGCGGGCGAGCGCCCGGGTGTCGTCGGTGGTGAGGTGTCCGGCCCAGTGGCGGACGTGGTCGGGGTGCCCGGCGCGGGTCAGGGTGTGGACGCTCATCGGGCGGCCTCCACCGCGGCGTCGCGGACGGCTTCGGCGAGGGCGTTGATCTCGCGGCGCACGTAGCCCAGGTCGCGGTAGGTGTCCTCGCACATGACCTGCGCGAGTTCGCCCATCCGCTCGTAACTGGCGGGCACGAGGTCGCCGATGTGGTCGCACGAGAACCCGATCCACCAGCGGCCGTCGGGCTGTCCGGCTCCCGAGGTGATGTCCTCGTCGCCGTCGGCGGCGTAGTTGACGCCCTTGTGCACGTCGATGCGGGGCAGGTCGTGGAAGGCGAGGCCGTGCCAGGGGTGGCCGGTCGGGACGGCGACGTAGCCGCACCAGGCGCCGAGCGGGCCGCGGACGGCGAGGCACAGCAGTCCGGTGTGCTTGTCGGTCCACTGGTCGCGGTCGAGTCCGGTGGTCCAGGGGTGGTTCATTAGGCGGCCTTTCGGAGTGTGGCGGCGTTCAGGCGTCGCATGGCGTGCGTGTAGGTGGAGCTGGAGCCGCGGTAGGAGTGGACGAGGTCGCGGCTGTGGTCGGGCTGGCCGTCCCACAGGCGGGCGGTGGCGGCCATGTGCTGGTCGAGGCGCTTCGCTTCGAGGGCGCGTATCGCGGCGGCCAGACGTTGGTGGTGCAGCGGCTTCGTCATTCCAGTTCTCCGTCGACCCAGGTGCCGCCTTCGTCGTCCCAGGTGATGATGGGCGCGGGTGGGAAGTGTCCGCTGCGCTGGAACCTGTGGTGCCCGGCGTGGCCTTCGGGCAGCTGGCAGTCGATTTCGAGGAGGCCGTATCCGGGCCAGTGGGGGTCGCTGGTGATGGACATGCAGTAGTTGGTGCTGTTCAAGGTCATCGGTGCTCCTGTGGTTTGCTGGTGGTGTGGGACGCCCCCACTTGGGCTGTGGGCGTCCCACCTTGCGTAGGGCTACGTCTGGGTCTCAGCGAATGCCTGAGAGAGCACATCGATGGGGTAGAGGTTGACCGTGCCGAAGGTGGCGTCCTGCCGCTTGATGGGCTCTTCGCCGCGCTCCTTCATCAGGCGCGTGGCCTTGGCCCCGACCTTTGCCAGGTATTGCCGGTCTGTTCGGTGACCGTGCAGCTTGGCGTAGCCCAGGGCCACGAACCAGTCGTGCTTGCCTTCGATGGCTTCGAGGCGCGCCTCCGTGGCGCCCTGTCGCCCTTCCACGGCAGTGAGCCGCTTCTCGTGGGCGATGGCGATGTCGACCTGGTCGCGGAGGAGTTCGAGCGGTGACTTGCTCTTCGCGGCTTCGGCTTCCTGTGTGGTGATGGCAAAGTAGGCCTGTGCGGCAGCGACCTCCGGCTTGTTCGGGTCACCGTTCATCGCGGTGAGATAGGCGGCGGTGCGGGTCAGCTTGAAGTCCTTGGGTGCAGGACCTGTCTGACCTGCAACTTTCTGGGATCGCAGGAAGTTGTGGTCGACGTCCATGCCCTGGTTGCGGGCGGTGGCCTTGGCGCGCTCGATGGCGGTAGCGAGGTTCCCCCAGCGGGCATAGCCCATGAGGACCTGGAGCGTGCGAGCTGACCAGCGTTCGATGCCGTCAGAGTCGAGCTCCTTGATTGCGTCGAACGGGCTGACCCCTGTGATGTCGATCTGGTTGGTCATTCATCCCCCGGTGGTTGTATGTCAACTTTGTTCCGCCTAGAGTTGACGCTACTCCCACTGCATGGGAGTGTCAACTTAGTTCCGCATCAAGTTCGCAAGGAAGGTCGTGACAACATGGCACTCATGGCACGAGACGAGATCCCTGAACTCCGGCAGCTACGAGACGAGTACGATGCCGCCCGCGACAAGCTCATGGAGGCCATCGGGAAGCACATCGATGCAGGTGAGAAGAACGCGCGCATCGCGCGGTCCGTGGACTGGTCGCGGGAGTACATCGCCAAGCTCAGGAACGCCAGGGTGCACGGCGAGGCCCCCAAAGCGCCCCGAGGCGAAGGCCGATAGCCCTCGCCGCCCCCTGCCCGCACCTTGACCGGTGCGGGCTTTTCGGTGTGCCTCACCACCCCGGCTCCACGTCCACGCGCGCGACGAGTGCCGCAGGCCAGTCCCCAGGGTCGAAGTACCTCGCGAGCACGGCCAACGTCCGATCACGCTGGTCCTCGCGGATCCTGCGCTCCTCCGCGCGCTTGGCGTCCACGGCTGCCTTGTCCGCGGTCGTCGGGTCGAACGGGTAAGCCTGGTCGGCGGCGTCGGGTTCCGGTGTGTGGAGGACCATCACGCCGCCCTCCCCGTGCCCTGCCACACGTGGATCACGTGGCGGTGGGTGCGCGGGTCGGTGGACGACACCCAATCCACACCTCGGATGAGGCCACGCCGTGCGGCGTACCCGAATCGGGCGCCGACCGCTCCAGGCCGGATCCCTTCGGGGAGCTGTGCGCGGATGGTGTTCGCGGAGAACGGCTCCCCCGTCGCCGCGTGGTGGGCGATGAGCTGGTCGAGGCGGGTGATCGCGTCGGGGTCGGATGCTTCGGTGGCGCGCTGCATGCCTTCTTGGGCGAGCGCTTCGCCGATCGTGAGCTGAGTGGTCATCGGTCGTCCTCCTTGGTGACCGTCACGGCTGTGCGGGACACCCACCCGGCCACGAAGACCAGACAGGTCCCGGCGAAGCCCAGGACGTGCGTGCTCAGGCCAGTGATGGCTTCGTGGTCAGCGGCGCCCATGAGGATCCCGGCGGCGACTGCGAGTGCGAGGCACGCGAGTGTGCGAGTGGGGTTGATGGCCATGTCCCCTCCTTCGGGGTTGGGGCCCGCCGTGGCCGGGCTCGCATGTCCGGCAGCCACGGCGGGCAGAACAGGGGTCAGGCGGCCTTGCCCTTACGGCGGCCCGTGCGGCGCAACTCCAAATACCGGTCAGCGCCAGCGACGATCTCCGGCGACCGGTCACCCTCCAACCGGGCCCGGTAGCAGCGGTGCAACTCGGCGGAGTCCATGTCGGCGGCGCGTCGGGCCACCTCGGCGGCGAGTTCGTCTTCCGGAAGGTCGATGAGGTCGTCGTCCCAGGCGAGCGGAGGCAGGTAGCCCTTCTCCCGAGCGAGAGTCCGCACGGCTTTCGAATGCCTGGTCAGCGGCGCGGTCGCGTTCCAGTGCGCGTCGTAGACGTCCCGGAGCGCGACAGCGTGACGGGCGAGAATCCGCTCTGAAGAACCGTTCAACAGGCGGGTAATCGAACTCCGCGCCATCTGAGCCTGCTGCGCCTGCCACGCCACCGAGTAGCCGAGCGTTTGAAGGGCCTGAGACCGTCGTCGCGACCCAGCGGCGTCGATCTGCTTCAACGTCGGAACCAGCTCCAACGGGACCGCGAGGATCCGCCGCGAGGCCAGTCCACCGATGCGCTTCAGCGGGGGCTGGTTCTCGGACGGTCGGCCGTAGAGCAGGGTGTCGATGTGCGCCACGCCCGTGACCTTCGCGAGGCCGTCCCAGGACCAGCCGAGTTCCATGAGTCGGATGACGTGGTGTCGCACTGGTTCGGCGTCGACGAGGTCGGTGGTGGGAAGTCCGAGGCGCCTGCGGCGGTAGTACTCGCGGTCATACTCGGTGCCTGCTTGTCGGCAGTCGGGGCAGTTGCAGCCGCGTTTGCGTGTGGCGATGAATCCGTGGGTGAGTGCCATCAGGCTGCCCTCCACAGGGTGTTGTTGCGGAGCCTGCGACGGCGTTCGGCGGCGCGTTCTTCTTGGTCGAGTCCGGACCACGTGCCGTACTTCTCGGGCCGCATCAGGGCGTGGTCGAGGCAAGCCCGCGCGACGGGGCAGTCGAAGCAGAGTTCGCGGGCGCGCTCCAGAGCGGCTTCCTTGTCGTCGGTCGCCTCGGGGAAGAACGTGGCGATGGGTTCGCCCACACAGCGTGCGTCCTTCTGCCAGTCGAGGGCGCCCGGGGCTTGGGTGGCGCGGCGTGCGGCCAACCAGGGGCGGGGGTTCGTGGTCACTGGTCGCTCCCTTCGGATCGCTCTCCAGTCAGCAGTGCCACCAGGTCGGCGACGGTGAGCATCACGACCTGCTGGCCGGGGTCACCAACGCCGCGACGCTTGGCGACGACGAGTCCGGCGAGGGCGTCGTCGTTGCCGCGCTCGATCTCCGCCTCGGCCAGCCAGGTGCCGGGGCTCCAGCGGGTGACGTCCTTGCACTCCACGACCAGGCGTTCGCCCATGTGGCGGAGTCCGGCGATGTCACCGCGGTCCTTCGCGCCGGTCTTGACGCGGCGGTCGATGCGGTCGTCGACGTGGGTGGCGAGGTAGTCAGCGATGGCGCGTTCGAAGCGGGCGCCGGCGGCTTTGGCGGATCGTCGGTTGCGTCGGGGTTTCGTGGTCTGGGTGGTCATGTGTGCTCCTTGGGGGTGGTGGGGGTTCCAGCCAACGGGCCCATAACCTTCTGTCGAGCTTTGTCAAGCTCCTCTTGGGCCTCTTCGAAAGTCCGGTAGCACCCGACGTAGTAGTACTTAAATTTGAACTGGAAGTCTGCCTGCCAGCAGTTCCTCGACTTGCGCCAACGAGGTTTCGGTCTTCTGGCTTCTCGGTTCAGGTTGCTCTCTGTCGGGTTGACGAATCGGAGATTGGCTCGCCTGTTGTCTAAGGTGTTTCTGTTGATGTGATCGACGATCAGGCCATCCCCTGGTGAGCAGGCCATGACGAGCCGATGAAGGCGTATCTCGTGGCGGCGAGATGCAACCTGGATGAAGCGACGCACATAGCCCTCGCGGTCGATCTCCCACATCCACTTTGAGACAGCCGGATAGATATCGGAATCAACAATCGTTGACGAATTAACAGAGCCCGTTGTGTCGAATATGGGCAAGACCACGGTGTTTCTGGCGTCCATTTGAGGTCCTTGTGGGTAAAGGGCCCGCCCCGCCCCCGCAGGGCGGGCCCGGGTGGGTGGTCTACAGGCGCTGCTGGCACAGGCGCGCGACCTCGTGCGCGACTGCGGGGGCGCCGTACCGCTTCATCTGCTCGCGGAGGGTCCGGGTCAGGTCGGTGTCGCGCGGGGCGGGCTCGGTGAGCGCGGCGTCCCGGTCGGCTTCCAGTACTCGCGCGTCGTGGCGGAGGCGGGTCACCTCGTCGAGCAGCGCCCGCACGTCGGACTGGTCACGGCCCATGAACGCTGCGGAGTCCGCCCGCGCCCGGATCGCATCGAGGTCCAGGTGCTCACTCATCGGTCGCCCTCCTTCGCCTTGCGCTCCCCGGCCTCACGAAGCCCCTGAGCGTCGACACCGTCCGCGCACAGCCACTCGAAAGCCATCTCCACGGCGTCGCCCTGCACGAACGTGTCCTGCATGTCCCTGACGACCTCGACGACGTGGTCCGGGGCGTGCTCCATCAGCGCCCGGACCAGGTGCGCGATCGCGAACGACACCCCGGATGCGTTGAACGCCTCAGCGGCGGCCTTGTAGTCGAACCTCTTGGTGAGGTGGTGGGCGGCGATGCCGTGCTGGTACGCGCATTCAGCGGCGAACCAGGAAGCGACCTGTGCGGGGGTGGATTTGGTGATGTCGTTGGGCATCGGCACTGCGGTGTCGGGCGGGTACTGGTCACTCATGAGCGGTCTCCTTCAGGGGGTTGGGCGCGGCGCCGCTGCTCACGCTGCGAATCCGTTGGCTTGATCCACTCGTGGTAGCCCTGCAACGCCGCGTACCTCGTGCCGTGGCTCTCCTCGGGGGCGTCGCACAAGAAGCACCCGTTGATCGGCGGAACAGCCAGGCGAGGCTGGGTGGCGGACACCGTCGGCTTCGTGGACGACTCCTTCACCGGAGGCTCACGAAGCGGCTCCACAGGGGCCGGGGCCGTGGCGGGGACAGTGGTCGTGCCGTGGCGAGCGATCACCGCCGCACGGCGCTTGCGCTCAGCGGCGGACGGCCTCAGGTCACGCAGCCTCATCACGCACCTCCTAGTAGGTCGTCGAGAAAGCCCTGCACATCCACCGGGGCCACCTCCTCCTCCGCGCCCGCAGCGAACGCGGTCAGGTGCGCGATCGCCTCGTGGGCGTAGCTGATGGCGTCCTCAGACAGGTCCTCGTGCCGACCTGCCGTGTAGCGGCCGTGCTCGAGGCGGGCTTGGGTGACTGCTTGGTGGGCTTGCTGGATGTGCCAGCCGGTGGTGCCCGGCGCGGGTGCGGGTGTGGGTGTCGGGGTGGGGCCCGCCGGCCCGCCCTGGGGGCGGGACCGGCGGAACCATCCGGCGAGACGCTTCATGACCGGCCCCGGCCGGTGTAGGCGACCGCGAGCACACCCAGCGCGGCCAACAGGGCGGCACCCTCAACAGCGGCGATCAGCACCATCACGCACCCCCCGTGGAAGACACGAACGCCATCTCCGCCCGCTGAGCAGAGAAGATGCTCCGACCCACATCCACACGGGTGTGCAGCGCCTTGATGTGCGCCTGCTGCATCTTCACCGCCGAATCGGCCAGCGACCAGGTACGCCACAGCCCATCGGCTGCCAGCCACGCCTGCTGCTTGCGGTCCTCCACGCTGCCGGTGGCCTCCCGGTACGCCCGGGCGAACTTCGACTTGAAGTCCGCTTCGGCGTGCACCCGGATCTCGTCCAACTCGCGGAGCTTGTTCACCGCAGGGGCCAGCTCACGGGACAACTCCGACAAGGACACGTAGGTCTGTGCCAACTCCGACATCAGAACGGCCCTCGCGCGTACTCGTCGGAGAGCAGGTCACCGAACGGACTACTCGACTCGCCCCCGAATGGCCCCTCGGGCTCCGGGTTGAACTCGGGGAGCGGCACGTCCTGCGCCTTGGG
>NZ_ANBC01000910.1 GCF_000341125.1 Nocardiopsis lucentensis DSM 44048
TGACACCGATCACTGACCCGGACGAACGTTTCCGGCCACAGCACTAGGTGAGCGCCGCGAGCACCACCTGTTCATCGCCCCACCGGGCGCGAAGCCGGCGCCGCCCTTCGGGTTCACGGTCGAGGACGTACGGGAGCAGCACCTGACCGCCGGGGCCCGTGCCGGCACCACCGGCATCGGCCCCGGATTCGGTGGAGACCAGGACCTGCTGTGCCCTCCGCTCCACCATCCGGCCGTCCTCCCAGACCTCCATCTCAGCCTGCTCCTGCTCACCGGTCAGGGCCCGCCGATAGCACGCGACGGCCACCTCGTCCTCGGTCCCGTCGTAGACCCAGCGTGTTCCCAGAGTGGAATGCTCCATGGTTCCCACGAGGTGGTCGTCATGGCCGTACAGTGGCGCGCCCCTGTAGGTCAACGGCAGGTGGATGAGACGGTCTCCGCGCCGGAGCAGGAACGCCTCCACCCCGACCTCACCCGCCGGATCGTCGAATCTGTACTTTCCGAGCACCTGGTCACGTCCTCGGCCCGCCCACGGACGGCCGTCCAGCCAGGCTCCGATCAAAGTCATTTTACTCGGTGTGACACTGGCCTTGTGAATGATCGCCATGTGCATCAGTGTCCAACATCGAACTCCAGGGAGGGATACCGCCCCCCGTGTCCGATTCCGGCCATCTCATGGAGACCCCGGTTGCGCCGTGGATTCTGATCGCCGAAAATATTTATTCTGGGCATACGTACACCCGCCACACAGCCATCGCCCGTGCGTGAAACCAGTGTGCCACCTTACCCGTTGCCGGGAAACTCCGGCAGGGCCACGCGGACCGACAGTCCAGAGAATGACACGCACTCGGCCATCAGCAGTGAAACACAAGAGATCGGATGACCCCACCAAACCCATAGGGTGACGATAGATCACATGAAGTCATCACTGCTGCTCAGAAAACTCGTTCCCCTCCCCAGATACGGCCCGTCGAGAAGATGCCTCAGTAGCGACTGAGGAATTCCTCAGTCGGACGGCAGCCGACCGCGCACCGAGGCAGGCCCGGAGGGCCCGCGCCCTGACTCCGCCCCCACCGAAGAACCGGCCGCTGGCTTCGAGGTTCGCGCGCCGCGGGAATCCGCGCCTCCGCCAGGCCCTCGCCTTCTTTTCCCATCATCAGGGACCTGCCGCGCAAGGATGGCCGACATTCCACCACGAACAGCATCAAAGCGACATTTTGCACCCCCACCCTTCCGTGCCGCCGCCGTCCCACATAGGCCGCCACCGCCCCTTCGGCAACGACCTCCGGCCGTCGCGTTGACAGCACTTCCAGCGATTTATACTTTTCCCTTCGCGCCCTGCTCGCAGGGTGAATTTCCGAACCGAAGCTCCGTTGACAGACACCCCCATGACCGGGTCAAATAACCGCGGAGAAAACAGACGAGAGGGAAAATAAATCGATGACGAGCGCCTCCGATAAATCTGGCCCACGCCACCAGGAAATAGCACACGATCCACTTGACACCGAGAGTCTGTCGGCCTGCACGGAGAATGCTCTGGACCTGTCCGACGTTCTCTCACCGGCGGCCTCCACATCGGCCCCGGCCCTGGGGGGCGGCCTGAGGAGTTCCCTCCGCACAGCACCGCACGGACTCGCGCGCACACCACACACGCCGACCCGCCTGCTCGGCGTGCACAATCCCACCTCGGCTCCGGTGGCCTTCACCCTCGCCGACCACTTTCCCGACGTATCCACGGGCGAGGCCCACGCAGTCTTCCTCGGGGGATCGGTCGACACCTCGGGGCGAAGCCGAACGGACCTCCGTTTCCTCCTTCAGCCGGGGGCCCATGTGTGGTTGGCCCAGACCAAGGCACCGCTTTCCTCTCCCACACCGCCCGATCCAAAAAGGGCGGCGAACCGATGAGCCCTGCCCCGAAGGACGCTCAACGGACCGCGCTCATCACCGGCGCCGGAAGCGGAATCGGCGCGGCCACCGCCCACCGGCTGGCCGCCGAGGGNNNNGGGCGCTCTGGAACAGGTGGCCAAGCGCATCACGGCGGACGGGATGACGGCCGACGTCCAGCCCATGGATGTCACCGATCCGTCGGCCATCGCGACCGTCGTCGACGGCCTGGTCCGCTGCGACGTCCTCGTCAACAACGCCGGGGGCGCCATCGGGACCGAGGAGGTCACCGACGCCGACCCCTCCGACTGGCGCACCATGTTCGAGACGAACGTCATGGGAGCCCTCTCCACCACGCAGGCCCTGCTCCCGCTCCTCACCGAGAGCGGCGACGGGACCATCATCCTCATCTCCTCCACCGCCGCCTTCACCGTCTACGAGGGAGGCGGCGGGTACAGCGCCGCCAAACACGCCGAACACGCCCTGGCCGGGACCCTGCGCATGGAACTGTGCGGCCAGCCCGTGCGCGTCGTCGAGATCGCCCCCGGCATGGTCCACACCGAGGAGTTCTCCCTCAACCGCTACCGCGGAGACACCGATCGCGCCGCGGCCGTCTACGCGGGGGTCGACCGACCCCTCGTGGCCGAGGACATCGCCGACGCGGTCGCCTGGACGGTCACCCGTCCCTCCCACGTGAACGTCGACTTCCTCGTCATGCGCCCACGCGCCCAGGCCGCGCAGCACAAGGTCCACCGGCAGGGCTGACCGCCTCCCGCGGTCCCCGCTCCCACCTCCCCTCGACCCAAGGATGGACACAGCCGTGACACGACCGACCCGCAACCCGATCATGGACCTCCCCGAGGTCGGCATCACTCCCGTCAAGGATGTCGACGCCACAGTCCCCGTCGTCGGATCGAAGAGCTACACCAACCGGTTCCTGACGATCGCGGGACTGGCCTCCGAACCGACCGTCCTGCGCCACGCCCTGCACTCACAGGACACCCTGCTCCTGGCCGAGGCCCTGCGTTCCTTCGGACACGTGGACGTCGAAGCCGACGCCGGCGACGAGACCTTCTCCGTGATCCCCAACGGGCGTCCCATGCGCGCACCCGACACCGACATCGACATGGGGAACGCGGGCACGCCGATCCGCTTCCTGATCACCATGTCGGCCCTCGCGGAGGGTCGAACGGTTCTGACGGGGAACAAGCGCATGCGCGAGCGACCCATGGGCCACCTCCTGGAAGCGCTCCGCTCGCTCGGCGTCGAGGCCCGCAGCACCGAAGGGAACGGCTCACCGCCGATCGAGATCGGCGGGGGGNCTTCGCCCGTATCGACGGAACCGTGAGCAGTCAGTTCACGAGCAGCCTGCTCATCAGCTCGGCCGGAACGGAGCTGGGCCTCGAGCTCGTCGTGGACGGAGACCCCGTCTCCAAGCCCTACATCGACATGACGATCGCCGCGATGGCCGCCGCCGGGGTCCCCCTCTGGCGGTCGGGGTACGAGCGCTACGCCGTACCGGGTGCCGCACGCTACCGCGGAGGCGACATCACGGTGGAACCCGACGCCTCCGGCATGTCCTACTTCCTCGCGGCCGCCGCGATCACCGGCGGGAGGGTCACCATCCCCGGAATCAACTCGGACTCCGTCCAGGGGGACGTCGGCCTGGTCACCGCCTTCGCCGACATGGGGTGCTCCACCAGCTCCGACCCCACCGGCACCACGCTCACGGGCGGACCGCTCACCGGAATCGACATCGACATGTCGAACATGCCCGACGTCGCCCCCACCCTGGCCGTCGTCTCCGCCTACGCCCGAGGCACGACACACATCACCGGAATCGGCAACCTGCGTGTCAAGGAGTGCGACCGGATCGACGCGGTCAGCACCGAACTCCGGAAGATGGGCGTCTCCGTCGACACCACCGAGGACACGATGACGGTCCACGGCGGCGGGGAGCCCCAGGGGGCGGTGATCGACACCTACGACGACCACCGGATCGCCATGGCCTTCGCCGTGGCGGGCCTGCGCACCCCCGGTGTCATCATCCGTGATCCCGCGTGCGTCACCAAGTCCTTCCCCGACTTCTGGGATCGCTTCGAGTCCCTGCGAGGTGGCCGGTGACCGCCCTCGCGCCGGGCGTACTGCTCGTCCTCGACGGGTGGGGCCACACGGACCCCGGACCCGCGAACGCCCTCACCGCCGCACACACCCCCGTTCTCGACGACCTCACCCGCGGACGCGGCGGACGGTTGCTCGACGCCTCCGGAAGCGCCGTCGGCCTTCCGGAGGGAACCGTGGGCAACTCGGAGACCGGCCACCTCGTCATGGGGGCGGGCCGTGCCGTGGAATACGACAGCCTGCTCGTCGAACGCGAGGTGCGTTCGGGCGGCCTGCGCTCCCACCCCCTGCTGTGCGACGTGTGCGGAGAACTCGCGTCGAACGGGGGAACCCTCCACCTGGTGGGACTGTGCTCGGACGGACGGATCCACTCCGACATCGACCATCTGCCCGAGATCCTTCGGGCCGCCTGGAACACCGGGCTCCACCGGGTGCGGATCTGGGCGATCACCGACGGTCGGGACGTGGCCGACGGCACGGCCGGGCACTACCTGTCGCGGCTGGAGGCCATGACCGGTGACCGGGGGATCGGCGCGGTCTCCGGGGTGGTCGGGCGCGACTACGCGATGGACAAGAGCGGAAAGGACCACCTGACGGCCGCGGCCGTGCGGCTGCTCCTCGAAGGCGAGGCGATACGCACCGTCGCCACCGCCGAAACCGCCGTACCTCTCACAGGCGGGGNNNNGTCCGTGACCGGTGTCTCGGGGCGTCCGGCACGTGTCGAGGACGGCGACTGCGTCCTGTTCACCAACTTCCGTAGCGACCGGACGGCCCCGCTGGCGGACATGGTCGCGGATGGGCTCGCCGAGAGCGGTCGCACACGGGTTCGCCTGCTCAGCCTCGCCCAGTACGACACGAGCGCCGAGATCCCAGCGCTCGTCCCACGGGCGGACGCCTCGGGCGGTCTCAGCGATGTGCTCGAAACCGCCGATGCGCGGACATTGCGCGTCGCGGAGCCGGAGAAGTTCGAGCACGTCACCTTCTTCCTCAACGGCCGCGACGCCCGCCCCAGGGCGGGGGAGGAGCACCACAGGGTCACCGGCGCTCCTGACGGGCCGGTCCACGAGCACCCGGAGATGAACGCCGCGGGAGTGGCCGAGACCGTGGCGGAGGCATGCGCCCGTGATGACATCGACCTCACCGTGGCCAACCTCGCCAACATCGACGTGGTCGGGCACACCGGGAACCTCGACGCCACACGGCGGGCCGCCGAGTCCG
>NZ_ANBC01000911.1 GCF_000341125.1 Nocardiopsis lucentensis DSM 44048
CGACCACGGCAACGCCGAGCAGATGCTGCGGACCGTCGGGGACGCGCAGGAGGAAGTCCCCTACGGCGGGCACACCCGCAACCCCGTCCACTGCGTGCTGGTCCCGGCGGGTGCACGGCGAGGCGCCGCTCTGTCGACCGCGTCCCCCGCGGCGATCACCTCCGTCGCCCCGACCGTCCTCCGCCTGCTCGGGCTTCCCGTCCCCGCCTCGATGACCGCTCCCTCACTCCTGCGGGAGTCCGAACCCGCCCCGGCGGGCCCGAGCCTGACCGGAGCCACCAAGGAAGGGCACCGATGATCTCCGCCGAATTCTTCTGCGACGAACTGGAGCGGCACGGCTTCGGCCTCGCCAGCGGGGTCCCCTGCTCGTACTTCGGCGGACCGATCTCCCTGCTGAGCCGGACCCGGGGCCGTTACGTCGCCGCGGCCAACGAGGGGGGCGCGCTCACCACGGCCGCCGGGGCCGCTCTGGCGGGCGAGCGCGCCTACGTCATGGTGCAGAACTCCGGTCTCGGCAACCTCGTCAACCCCCTGACGTCGCTGGTCATGACCTACAAGATCCCGGTGCTCACCTTCGTGAGCCTGCGTGGCTGGCCCGACCCGGCCGGCGACGAACCGCAGCACGCCGTGATGGGGCCGACCACCGCCCCCTACCTGGATCTCCTCGGTCTGCCGCACTGGACACTGCGCGCGGACGCCGACGAGACACGCTTCCGGACGATCCTCGACAGCGCGACGGCCGCGATCGACGAGGGGCACGCGCCATTCGTCCTCGTGGAGAAGTACGCGGTCGGCTCTGCGGCGCCGGCTCCCGGGGAGGCGCGCGAGCGGGCGGATGCCGGCCGGATGGACAGCGCCGACGCCATCCGTCTGGTCACCAAGCTCGTCGGTGCCGCCCCGGTGGTCGCGACCACCGGCTACACCGGGCGCGAGCTGTTCGGGGTCGAGGACCGGCCGGCCAATTTCTACATGCAGGGCTCCATGGGACACGCGTCCTCGCTCGCCCTGGGCATCGCCCTCAAGCGACCCGACCGCCCCGTCATCGCCCTCGACGGCGACGGCGCCGCGCTCATGCACCTGGGCGCGCTGTCGGTGATCGGCGCCCAGGCCCCGGCCAATCTCGTCCATGTCGTGCTGGACAACGGCATTCACGAGTCGACCGGCGGCCAGGACACGACGTCGGGCACCACCGCTCTGGAGCACGTGGCCGCGGCGGCCGGATACGCCGACGCCAGGCGGTGCGCCAGCCCTGAACGGCTCCAGTCCGGTGTCGCGTCCGCGCTGTCCTCACCGGGGCCGCACATGATCGTCGTGCCGACCCGGCCCCGCAGCGGCCCCATGCCTCCGCGCGCGACCAACACCCATCCCCCCGAGGCCATGCGGGACCGTTTCGCGTCAGCGATGCGCGGTCCCGCCTCCGAGGGCGACTGACCCAGTCCGCCCACCGACCCAGCCACTCCGCTCTCTTCCTCGAAAGGACCGCAGTATGCCCGAAATCTCCTCCCGGACCATCGCACTCTGTGCCGCGTCCGCCGCCCTCGCGCTGACGGCCGCCTGCGGCGGCGCCTCGAACGCCGACAGCGCTTCCGACCCGGACACGCTCATCATGGGCCTGATCCCGAACGAGAACGCCGCCTCCCTGAACGCCTCCTACGAGCCGCTCAGGGAACTGATCGCCGAGGCCTCCGGCAAGGAGGTGGAGCTGGAGGTCATGACGAACTACGCCGCCCTCATCGAGGCCCAGCGCGCGGGCACCGTGCACATCGCCATGTACGGGCCGTTCAGCTACGTCCTGGCGAAGGACTCGGGGGTCGACATCTCCCCGATCGCGGCCGAACTCTACGAGAAGGGCGGCGACCCCAGCTATCACTCCTACATGGTCGCCCGGGCCGACAGCGGGTTGAGCGAACTCTCCGACCTGCGCGACAAGACGGTCTGCTTCGTCGACCCCAACTCCACCTCCGGACGTCTCTACCCGTTGTCCGGACTGATGGAGGCGGGTCTGGACGAGGGTGACTACACGGAGAGGTTCGCCGGCGGGCACGACGCGTCCCTCCTGGCGGTCCGGGACGGGGACTGCGACGCGGGGGCCGTCCGCGACCTGCTGTACGAGGAGGTCCTCCCGGAGCAGGAGGGCATCGACCACGACGACTACACCGTGCTCTGGAAGTCCGACCCGGTGGTCAACTCCCCTCTGGCCATCCTCGACTCCCTGGATCCCGAACTCAGGGAGTCGGTCGGCGAAGCGATTCTGGAGCGGGGGAACGCCGACGCCCTCGGGGTCGACGACATCGCCGGCTACTGGGGGTTCACGGAGGCCGACGACGCGTTCTACGACCCCATCCGCGAGCTCTGCGAGATCACCGAGGCCGAGGCCTGCGAGGCGGGTTAGCGCACACCCGCACCGGCGACTCCCCTCCCCGATGAACGATGCGAGGTTTCCATGGCAGACCACGCGGTACACGACGATGTCGATCGTGAGCCGGCCGTCTCACTGACACAGGTGACGAAGGAGTTCGACGGCGGAGTGACCGCACTGCGCGGGGTCGGATTCGATGTCCCGAAGGGGCAGATCCTGGCGCTGTTGGGCCGCTCCGGCTCCGGAAAGTCCACTCTGCTCAGGCACATCTGCTGTCTGCACAGGCCGACCAGCGGAAGCCTGCGGGTGCTGGGCACCGACGTGGCGCGGGCGCGTGGCCACCACCTGCGCCGGCTCCGCCGCAGGACCGGTTTCGTCTTCCAACAGTTCAACCTGGTCGGACAATTGAGCGTGCTGGAGAACGTCTGCAGCGGCGCGCTCGGACGGCTCGTGGGCCCCCGGCTCGGCCTGTTCTCCTACGCGCGCTCCCTCCGCGTGGAGGCGCTGGACCATCTCGACCGGGTCGGCATGGCCGACCTCGCGTTCCAGCGCACGAGCACACTCTCCGGCGGACAGCAACAGC
This sequence comes from Nocardiopsis lucentensis DSM 44048, assembly GCF_000341125.1. Taxonomy (GTDB): domain Bacteria; phylum Actinomycetota; class Actinomycetes; order Streptosporangiales; family Streptosporangiaceae; genus Nocardiopsis; species Nocardiopsis lucentensis. The sequence continues at coordinate 2,943 of NZ_ANBC01000911.1, forward strand.
GGGTGGCCATCGCGCGAGCGCTGATGCAGCACCCGGCCATCCTCCTCGCCGACGAACCCGTCGCCTCGCTGGATCCGGACAGCGCCGACACGGTCATGCGGCTGCTGCGCGAGATCGCCCGTGAGCGATCCCTGACGGTCATCGGAAGTCTGCACCAGGTCGACCTGGCCCTGGGATGGGCGGACCGCGTCATCGGGCTCCGTGACGGCGAGGTCACCTTGGACGCCCCCGCGGCCACTCTGGACACCACGACCGCGATGGAGGTCTACGGCATGGCGCCGAGGACCGAGTCGATGGCACTGGACGTCACCGGATGATCGCGCCGCCACCGGTACGGCCTCCCGTGCCCCGCTCCCTGCCGACGGGCCCGCGGCGTCCCCAGAAGAGCACGGGAGTGGTCCTCGGATTCCTCTGCCTGTTCGTCGGCACGGGTCTCTGGTCCCTGCGCTCCCTCGGGGTGGACTTCGCCGCCCTGGTACAGGGGGTCGCCAACGCCGAGGTGTTCATCCGGCAGACCTGGCCCCTGTCCCTTCCCAGCGGAGAGGAGATCCTCCGGCAGACCGGTATCACGCTGGGTACCGTCTTCCTGGCCACCCTGCTGTCCATCGTGCTCAGCCTCCCGTTGTCGGTGTGGGCGTCGTCGGTGACGACCCCCGGTACACCGCACCGGCTCACGTCTCGGGGACTGATCGTGGCCGCCCGTGCCGTACCGGACGTCGTCCTGGCCATCCTCTTCGTCCGGTTGTTCGGCCTGGGTGCGCTCCCCGGCGTCCTCGCGATGGGGCTGCACTCGATCGGCATGGTGGGCAAGCTCTACGCCGACGCGATCGAGCAGACGTCACCCGGGCCGCGGGAGGCGCTGACCAGTATCGGCGCCACTCGCGGACAGCGACTCCTCACCGCGGTCGTTCCCCAGGCCCTGCCGGCGTTCATCGCGATCGGACTCCACCGCTTCGACATCAACCTGCGGGTGTCGGCCGTCCTCGGGATCGTGGGCGTGGCGGGGATCGGGTTCGAGATGGCCCACGCGTTCGCCCGCCTGGACTTCGGCCTCGGGATCGCCTGGGCACTGATCCTGTTGGTGCTGTGCCTGCTGACCGAGATGGTGTCCACTTCGATCCGCCGGGTCCTCCTGCGCGGGTCGGGCGACGGTGAAATCGAAGCGCACGGACCGCTCACCCGGTGGTTCCGGGGGCGCCGCTCCCCGGGCACGGTCGCGCCGGCCGCGGCCCCCCGGGACACCGCGCCGCCGGAACCACCGCGACGGGTCTCACCTCCGTTCACGTTCGCCCGGGCACGGAACTGGATGTACGCCGTGGTCGTCGTCGCGGCCGTGGTGGCGTCCCTGTTCGGCAGCGGTGCGCTGGAGGCGAATGCCGCGGCCGGCTGGTCGGGCTTCTTCACGACACTGGGCCTGTTCTGGCCGCCCGGGGACGCGGGGATGCTCGACGTGCTGCTGCTCGCGCTGCTGGAGACCGTGCAGATCGGCTTCGCGGCCACCTTTCTGGGAGCGCTCCTGGCGGTGCCCGTCGGGACGCTCGCCGCCCGGAACATCTCGGGAAACAGGGTGGTGCACGGAGTGTTCCGCGGGTTCGTCCTCGCGGTCCGCGGGTTGCCGGAACTGGTCCTGGCGATCGTGTTCGTCGTGGTGATCGGTCTGGGGCCGGTCGCCGGAGCGCTCGCGCTGGCGCTCGGGTCCGTCGGTCTCCTCGGCAAACTCGTCGCCGATTCGCTCGAGGAGATCGACGCCGGCCCGCTGGAGGCGATGTCGGCGCTGGGCTCGTCCAGGACCCAGCGCTACTTCACCGCGGTCCTGCCCCAGGCGGCCCCCGCACTCATCGGCGGGCTCCTGTACCAGCTCGACGTGAACATCCGGTCCGCGACTCTGCTCGGACTCGTCGGCGCCGGCGGGGTGGGCTTCTACCTCCTCCAGGCCACGCAGACCCGCGAATACGACGTCATCACCCTGATCACTCTGATGACGTTCGCGGTGGTCTTCGCCCTGGAACTGGTCAGCATGCTGCTGAGGCGTCTGGTGCGGTGAGCACACCACAATCGACCAACATCTATGGTTGACATCAGTCAAAGCTGTTGTTATTACTGGATACAAGAAAGACGTTCTCCCACCCGGAGGCCCACCCGAGGCTCCGCAGACCGAACAGAATCCATCCCGGAACCACGCCGACGTGGCCCTCCAAGCACGGAGGCCCCTGCCCCGGACTCCGTGCGCCAACGGCCACTCGGCACGCGGAGCATCGATTTCCATCCGGCGAACACCGGCGGTTCGGCAGGAAGAAAACAGATTGGAGGCCAGATATGGCCGGAGGACTCTTCAAGAAGCTCATCGGCGGTGACTCCAAGCAAGAGCTGGACAGCTGCTGCGGCGCCGTGAACGTCACCGAGGAGGAAGAGGAGACACCCCAGCCCGAGCCCCAGGCGAAGACCGACACAAAGGCTGAGGGAACCCCTTCTCGCTGATCCGGGAAACAAAAAAGAGAACCCAGGAGAGCCGATCTGGAGGCCCTGGGTTTCACCCGATCAATAGCGCTGCAACCCGCACCGGTCATTCGGTGCGGGTTCTTCTCGTGCCAAGAGGGGAACGAAAAAATTTCACCTCACCCACACCGTCTGGCTGAATCTTTCGAACCCCTGACCACCTGCCCATACGTGACAGATTCCGACACGTCCAGGGCGAAACTGAACGCTCCGGTAGAAAAAATATGAACTACCCCCTCTGGACATGTCCGACATGTCGAACCTAGGGTTCATCTCAGTCAAGCGAACACCATTCAGGAATCGAAGGGTCGACCCCGAAGGGCGGCCCCGAAGGCCGATACCACCACACCGCCCTCTCCACCAGCCAAGAGCAGACAGCAGACATGTCGATGGCCACGCATAGGGAATGCGTGGCGAATCCCCGGCCCTCCGAACGTCGGACCACACCACCGTGGAAGCGAACCTGTCTAACCTGCACGAAAGCGGAGAACGATCACAGTGAGCGGAATCCCCACCATCGACCGGCAACCCGACAGGGAGCGCTCCGCTCCCAGCAGGGAATCTCGGTCGGTAACCGTTCTCGCCATCAAGATCGGCGGAAGCCTCTTCTCTGACAAGAGCGTCGAGAACAGCCTCGATATACCCGCGATAGCGGACTACGCCCGCATCATCGCCAAGATCTTCCATGAGAATCGCGGCCGCCTCGTGTTCATCACCGGCGGTGGAGCTGTGGGGCACGGAGCACTCCGCGGAAACGACGACGCCGACCCGTTCGGCTGCATCCCCCTCACCAAGGCGCTCGCGGACGTCCGCTGGGCGTGGACGCAAGCGCTGCGTCACGAGGGTGTCCGGGTGCTTCCCCTTCAACTCGGTGCCATGTCGGTCCTGAACGAGGACGGATCGTTCTCGGTGCGCGGTGACGTCCTGACCAAGGTGCTCGACACCGGTTCCCTTCCGGTGCTGTCCGGCGACAGTGTGCTCGGCGCGGACGGCCGACTCCACGGTCTCTCCAGCGACCGGGTGCCGGAGTTCCTCGTCCGAGCCCTGGGTCCGGGCCTGCGCGTGGTCAGCCTGACGGACGTCCCCGGGATTCTGCTGGACGGCCCGGGCGGCAAGGACGTCCTTGCCCACGTCGACCCGGCCTCTCCCGAACGCGCCTACTCGGCGCTGTGGGCGAAGAGCCCGTGGGACACGACGGGGGCGCTCAAGACCAAGCTCGACGCACTCCTGGCCAGCGCCTCGGCCGGGGCCGAATGCTTCATCATGCGCGGATCCGCGCGCGGTGCCGACTACGACCACCTGTTCAGCCCCTTCGCCGACTGGCCGGAGGGCGTCTCGTGCACACGTATCTCGTCCCGCCCGGTCATGACCTGAGCCACCGCGCGGCGCGCGACCACCACGACCTCACGGCGCGAGTTCGCACCGTGATCCGCGAAGGGGCCGAGGAGGTACCGGGGCCACCTGGTTCCCCTCCGGTCGACCCGCCCCCACGCGGGCCGACCGGACCACCCCGCCTCCTCAGCCGCTTCGCCACCACCACATCACCGAAGGAGAGAGAAATGGCGACCACCCCTGCCCTCGAGGAAACCTACGGCCAGAGGATCAAGGACCGCCGCGAGCACATCAAGATGGACCGGGAGTCCTTCGCGAAGGTGCTGGGCCTGAGCGTCGACGACGTCGTCACCATGGAGGAGAAGGGCGGCGGCGAGCTGACCCTCGAGAAGCTGACCCAGATCGCCGGCATCCTGGGAACCTCGACCTCGGAGCTCACCCCCGGGTTCGTCACCGACCTCGACGGGGGTGTCCGCGTCCAGGCCCCGGACGACAACCCGGTGGTCGAGGGCATGCGGGGCGGCACCGAGTACTACACCTACAACTGCCTGGTGCGTACCCGGACCCTGCCCAAGCTCGTCCCGCTGATGCTCGAGGTCAACGTCGACGACCCCGACCAGGCGGCGTTCAACAGCGGCCATGACGCCCACGAGGTCATCTACTGCATGGAGGGCGACATCCACCTCAAATGGGGTGACCCGGCCGCTCCCAGAGAGGCGACGATTCCGCAGGGCGGCAGCTTCTACATCGCCCCGAACGTCCCGCACACCCTGACCGCGACCAAGGGCTCCGGCCCGGCCAAGGTGGTCTCGGTCAACTTCTGATCCCCGTCGGATCGGACCTTCGGCCCGGTGGCCCCGTCCTTCGATGGGGCCACCGGCTCTTCGCCTTCTCCGCCACGCTGCTTCCACGATGAACCCCGTTTCGCGCGGTCGTGGGACGACAGGGATCAGACCAGCAGGGGGATGATCAGGCCACCGGAGATGGCGACCGCCAGGATGCTGGCGACGTAGGCGCCGACCAGGCGCGGCTTGAAGATCGCGGCCAGCATGGACAGCTCGGGAAGGCTGGCTCCGGCGCCTCCGATGATGAGGGCGAACACCGGACCGAGCCCCATACCGGCCGAGTTCAGGGCGAGGCCGATGGGGAGGGCGGACTCCGTGCGGATGTAGAGGGGGATACCGATGAGGGCGGCGACCGGCACGGCGAACAGGTTGTCGGGGCCCGCGACGGAGGTCAGGAACGTCTGGGGGACCGCACCGTAGATGAAGGCGCCGATCGAGACCCCGATGAGCATCGGGATCGCCAGCGGCTTGAAGAACGACACGGCCTGGTCCCAGGCGGGACGGGCCTCGGCCTTGATGCCCTGCCACGGGGCGTCACTGTGCCCCTCAGCGCTGACCTTCACCCGGCGGACGTACTTCTCCATCCCGAGCGCCTCCAGGACGAGGGAGAGCACGATCGTGCCGGCGAAGACCACAAGGGCGTAGCCGGCCATGACCTTCCAGCTGAAGAGGATCCAGGTGATACCGAGGATGATCGGGTTCATGAGGGGCGAGGCGATCAGGAACGCGGCCGCGGCCCGGAACGGCGCCCCGACCTTCAGCATGCCCATGAGCATCGGGAGCGTGGAACACGAGCAGAAGGGGGTGAGCGCACCCAGGACCGCCCCCTTCAGGGGGGCCGCCATCTTTCCTCCGGCCAGCCAGAGCTGGATTCTCTTCTCGCCCAACCGGCGCTGCAGTAGGGCGACGATGAACGCGACCGCGAAGAAGAGCACAACCAGCTCAACCGCGATCGTGCCGAATGTCTTGATCGTCTCGATCCAGGTTTCAGACATCTGTTGGTTCCTCTGGGGGGGTAGTCGCTTCGTCGTCTTCCTCGCTGAGGCAGCACGCCTTGGCGCCTTCGGGGGTCAGTGCCGCGAGCGAGGCGAGCCAGCGGACCGGCATCCCCAGCTCCTCACAGCAGAGGGCGTACACGTTGGACCGACCGCGAGGCACGACCTTGACCAGCTCCTGTTCACGCAGGGGGCGCAGGTGGTGGCTGATGAGGGTCTGGCTGAGACCGGTGGCCTCCTGGAGCTCCTTCACGGTGTGCGGGCGCTCGGCGAGCAGAAGGCACAGGATCGTACGGTTCTCGTCGGCGAGTGCCTTCAGCTTGGGCACGAGCAGCCTCGCCCGCTCCCAGTTCGACAGCTCTTCGCCTTCGAGCAGCCGGATGTCCAGTTCCTTCGACATAACCCTACTCCTATCAACAGTAATTATTCATGTCAACAGTCTTCGCTGTTGCATGACTCGGCGGCGCCCCGGAGCGTCAGGCGAAGGTCGCTGACACCCCCTGATCAGAGCGCCGCCATCGCACCACCCATGATCCCATCAGCGAGGGCTGTTGCCATCAGCGAACCCGGTTCGGCGAGTGAACACCCGGGGGCTTCGCGGCGGGCGCCGCGGGGAGGGGAGCCCGCGCACCATTCGCACGGCCCCGACTGGAACCAGTCCTGGTCAGAAAGCAGACCAGAAAGCGGAACACCGGCATTCCCCGGCTACGTTGCCCGCCACCGGCCCGGTTCAGCGTTGTACCAGTGCGACCAGACAAAGGAACGCCGTGTCCGTCGTACGGACGGAAGAACCCACGTTGACTCCTCCCGTTCCCCTCTCACCCGGCCCTGTCTTCCACGACCGATATTGACCATGAGCCCACGTGACCACGCCCGATCTCCAGGAACCGACCGGAGCAACCATCCACTGAGGACTCAATGCCGCCGTTTAGCACATAAGGCGCCAAACGTCCCAGAAGGACAGGACAAGAGATCGCCTTTTGATTGAAATCAGAGAGAATAATCTTTATTCTTGGTGCCTGTGAGTACTCGCGTCAGCATGGGGCCGACACGCCGTGTATGTCGGCACACCCCCGCACTTCTTCTCCCCGTCCGGATCGTCCACGGACGCCCCGCCCACACGCTCCGCACCACATACGGTCCGGATCCGACCCATGCCGACAGAATTCGGTGTACCACCGGCACCCGAACCGAATCCGGCACGCCGATCATGGATGGCGTTCTTCCCCAAAGGAGCTGAGATGGCGACCACTTCGGAGCGAGTCCCGGTCGATCTCCTGTTGGACGCCGATTCCCCTCGGGTGGAAGGGGTCGACCCCGACCACGTGGAACGTCTGACCGAGCGGATCGACGAGCTACCCCCGATCCTCGTGCACCGAACGACGATGCGGGTCATCGACGGCATGCACCGCCTACAGGCGGCGCGGTTGAGCAACCGCGCCACCATCGAGGTGATCTACTTCGACGGCCCGGACCCCGACTGCTTCATCGCCGCGGTCGAGGCCAACATCCGGCACGGGTTGCCTCTGACGCTGTCCGACCGCAAGGAATCCGCCAAGAAGATCCTGGCCACCCACCCCGAATGGTCGGATCGGGCGATCGCCGCCAAGGTCGGACTGTCCGGAAAGACGGTCGGGGCCCTGAGGCGTTCCTCGGTGGACCCCGCGGCCCAGTCGGCGGTCCGGGTCGGACTCGACGGTCGCGTCCGAGCCGTCAACCCCGACGAGGGCCGACAACGGGTCGCCGACCTCCTGGCTCGGAGCCCGGACGCATCGCTTCGGCAGATCTCGCGGATGGCCCGTGTTTCCGTGGAGACCGTGCGGGACGTCCGCGAGCAACTGGCAAGCGCGAACGGACCCCCAGCACGCGAAGAACCCCCTTCGCCCGACGGAGGCGGCGATACGGTCGGCGAAGTACGGGTCACCGCGGATCATCCGGCCTCGACCGGGCTGGGCGAACAGGTGGACACGAGGAACCGGGGAACAAAGCAGCGCTCCGCCGAAGCCCGCCCCATCGACCTCGGCGTCGTACTCGACTCACTGAAGAAGGATCCCACCCTCAGGTACAACGACGAAGGCCGCACGATGATCCGTTGGCTCGAAACCCGTGTCATACGCCATGACGAAGCGGATCTCGTCGAACACATCCCCCCGCACCAGGCCGCGAGAATCGCAGCCGTGGCGCGCGCCTGCGCCATGAACTGGAACGTCATAGCGACCCTCTTGGAACGCCGTGGGGAGCAGTCGTCCCCCGCGAACGGCACCTGACAACCAGCAATCACGAATGCGATCCCGACCAGGAGAACTTGGTCGGGGTTTCCTGCTTTCCACTGAGGCTGACCTCAGAATAGGAGGCGATCTCGCTCCCCGGCAAGGAAACCGGAACACTCCGCTACTGTCGCCACCGAAGCAAGGCAAGAATCGCACATCCTTCGACCACAAGGTGAGAACGGTTCCACGCCCCGAGAGAGATCGTAACCACCACCCTCGGGGTCGCAAAACCACTGATGTTCCTTCGGAGAAACCCTCGCGATGATCCTTCCGTGCCAAGGACGCAAGGCACCGCCACTGGAAGACAGGCTGCGGAGCGACGTTCTCATGAGTCCCAGGTTCCGCACCCCGAAGGCGTGCATATCTCTTCATGGTGTGCTTCGATTTCCTCCCAGAGGTCGGGACGCCGTTCGGCCGCTCCATGCCCCACGCCACCCTGTACCCCGACGAGGGACGGGGCGGTCAGCGGCCTGAGCCCTCCCAGACCAGGCTCTCCACACAGCAGATCACCCAGGAAGGCGGGGCCACGACCTCTCGGCGACAGCAAGGTACTCGGGATCGGGCCTGGAGAGGGCCACCGGAAAGGTCGCGGTCACCGCAACAGGCATGGCCTGCCCTGGAACAGGCCCCGAAGTCCCGACGGATTTCGAGCGACCGGAAGGAGCAAGGCCTTGTCCACGTATTTTCACGCGGCGAACATTGAGCTGATGAACGCCGAAGTTTCCTTGGAGCAGCGGTCCAGACTGCACGCGGTACTGGCGGACAGCGCCCGCCTGGCCATCACCGACGCCCTGCGGACCGGGGACGCGTCCCCCAGCGAACTGGGCGACCTGGTGGGGATGCGCTCCAACCTCGTCGCCTACCACCTGCGCGTCCTGGAGGAGGCCGACGTCGTCATTCGCGTCCGTTCCGAGGCCGACCACCGTCGGGCCTACATCCGGCTCCGCCCCGAGGCCCTCTCGGCGCTGGCACCGGCCACTCTCCTGCACGCACCACGCGTGGCGTTCGTGTGCACCCACAACACGGCTCGTTCCCAACTGGCCGCCGCGCTGTGGGAGAACCACAGTCACGTCCCCGCCGTATCGGCCGGAACGCACCCTGGAACCCACGTCAACGAAGGGGCACTGATCACCGCCAGACGTCACGGCCTGTCGCTGAGCTCACGGACCACCGCCCACGTGGACGAGGTGCTGCGCGAGGGAGACCTGATCGTCGCGGTCTGCGACAGCGCGCACGAGGAACTCCCTCCCAGTCGCGATCGCCTGCACTGGTCGGTCCCCGACCCCCTGCGGGTGAACACCGGCGCCGCCTTCGAGGAGGCCTTCACCCATATCAGCGACCGCGTCGAACGACTCGCGCACGCCGTCCGACACCAGAAGAGACCGTGAACGTCCGACTCCGCCGGCAGGACCGCCCGTGCCGACCACAAGGGTCTGGGCCCGCCCATGACGTGACGCCGGCGAACAGCTTCTGCCGCACAGGCTGCGAGGCTTCGGTTGATCCGTGACGAGACCGAACAGCGGATCCGCGCCCTGTGGAGGTCGCCGTCTGAACGCGCTGACCGCGCTCCGCGGCTGAGGAGCCCACCTGACACAAGATGGTCGATGTCACGACCTGTGGACATGGCGACATGTCTCCCCTCGCACGTGGCTCCACCTCAGGGGAGACCGGCGACCGGGAGGATCAGAGCGTTCACGGCCCGGGAACCATACGAACTCCCCAGTTCCCTCGGCCTGATGACGACGCAACGGACGGCCGCCTGCGGACGGGTCGACATAGCGATTCGGTCTGTTGTCGACTCCGCGTCCAGCTGGTGCTGTCCAGCGCCTGTCAATGGCCAGTGTGTTTTCCCCGCAGGCGGCCAGTAGTTCTC
>NZ_ANBC01000912.1 GCF_000341125.1 Nocardiopsis lucentensis DSM 44048
GGAGATCCACCCCTCATACCCGAAGAACTAACGAAAAACTCAGTAGTGCGATAGCTGATGGCCGATGGTGGTGGTGAAGTGTGATACCCCGCCACCACCTGCCTTGTGGGCTCAGGACGGCTGGCTTCTTGGGGGAGAAGCACCAGCGCTGCATCTGATCCAATGGGGGAAGAGGGATGGTTCATGCCCCAGATCGGGCACCGTGATCTCGTCAAGTTCGCTGAGGGGAAAGTCAACCTGAAAAAGTTCGAGGTCGATGACCAGCGGGCTCAGGTCAACCGGCTTCGCGATCGGATCGAGGCGAAGGTCGTCGCGTCACCAGAGTACGGTTTCATCAAGGCGTTGCATGCTGGGTCAGTCGCCAAGGGCACGGCCTTGCGGAGCGTCAACGATCGTGACCTTGCTGTCTATGTGAAGGCCGAGCAGGCTCCGGACAGTACTCTGGAACTCGTCGTTTGGGTCCGAGACCGAGTTGCCGAGGCGTATCCGGCTCTTTCTGACGACCAGATCGTCGCCAACACCCACTGTGTGACTGTCAAGTTCGCAGCCAGCGGGCTCGAGGTCGATGTAGTTCCGGTGCTCTATGAGGGCGAGCCGAACGACGTGGGTTATCTGGTCAACAAGCACACCGGTGAGCGGCTGCGGACCAGTGTCCGCCAGCACCTGGACTTCATTCGTGGTCGTAAGAAAGATCATCCGGACCACCTCGCTCAGCTCATCCGGTTCACGAAGTGGTGGGCCCGGCAGCAGAAGAAGCGCGATGGCGAGTTCAAGTGCAAGAGCTTCATGCTCGAACTGCTGTGGGTGCACCTGGCCGATGGTGGAATGGTTCTCAACGACTACGCTGAGTCACTCGAACAATTCTTCGCCTTCATCGTCAACGGCGGACTCGACTCGCAGATCGCCTTCACCGACTTCCACCCGGCGTCAGACCTGCCTGGCCGTGGAAGTGCGCCGATCCAGATCCTGGATCCGGTCAACTTCGACAACAACGTGGCCGAGCATTACGAGAACCATCATCGCGACAGGCTCGTTGCCGCAGCCCAGGAGGCGTTCGACGCGATCTCCACGGCATACTACGAACCGGCGAAGGGCCAGGCGGTCGAGTTGTGGCAGGACGTGCTCGGCACCAGCTTCCAGGCGGCGGCATGAGCAGCTACACCTATGCCGAGACCTTCACCCGCACCCACGCGCGTCGCCTCGCGGGCCGGGTCACCACTGATCTGCGGCAGAGTTGCGTCCTCTACGGCAGTCCGAGCAGCGACGGCCTTGACGACTACAGGGTTGAACTGGAGGAACTCCTCATCGGCGGATACGTCGACACATACCAGTTCGGGTTCAAGAAAAGCGGCAAAGTCGTCTGGTCGCTGCGATACACCGTCGGCCCCGACGGAGGGCTCACCGGTGGTGCTGGCGGTGTTCCCACCGGGGTCGACGTCACGCAGGCCAGCTGGTTCAACCACCTGATCTACTCCTCCACCTGGCACCAGCTCGGTGACTCCACGAAGGAGGCGGTAGAGAGCAAACTACCTTTCGCCAGGGTCCCGGGCTCATTGCCCAGTGATGCTTACGCGGTCACTGGGAAAACGATCGGACCTATGGCGCAGGAGGCGTCGGGTTGCGCCGCGAGGTCTTCAGGAGTTGGTCGTGATCGAAGGAAGCGAAGGGCTGTTCGCCCACACCGAAGAGTTCCCGAACCCGTCCGCACAGGCTAGGTTGGCCGCGCTCGTGGGGCTGGACGACCTGATCGACCGATTGGTGACGGACGCTGCCGCGCGACTCGACCCCACTATGATCCAGCGGTGGAGCAGGGCCGTTCATGGTCAGGTCATCCCGGCCATCGGCGCTCTCACGGACCGGACCCCGCTATTCGTCTTCGCCGGTGACGTCGGGGTCGGCAAGACCGAGGTCGCCGAAGTGCTCGGCCAGGCAATCGCGACCCGGACCGATACGGACGTGACCCTGTATCCGCTGAGCCTGACCGCGCGGGGGCGCGGCGCAGTCGGTGAGATGACCACACTGCTGACCCGCGCGTTCGAACGTATCACCGCTGAATTCGTCAGAGCTCGGAGAAGCGATGGGGTCGCCTCCAGCCTCGGTGTCCTCCTTGTTGACGAGGCCGATGCATTGGCCCAGTCCCGTGAACTCGCCCAGATGCATCACGAGGACAGGGCCGGGGTGAATGCCCTGCTGCGCGGTATCGACGGAATACGGATCGACCGGCTGCCGGTCCTCACGATCTTGTGCACGAACCGGCTCCATGCGCTCGACCCAGCGGTACAGCGGCGTGCTGCGACGGTCGAGGTGTTCACGCGGCCGACTCACGAACAGAGGGCCGCGTTGCTGACCCGGCTCCTTATCGGGAGCAAGTTGTCTCCGGAGGACATCGACGCCTTGGCCTTCGCCACCGGCGAGACCGCTGGACACCCTTACAGCTACACTTACTCCGACCTGCGCCAGCGACTGGTGCCGGAGGTCGTCCTGGCCGCTTACCGGCAGGGCGTTGCCATCGACTCGGTCATCGCGCGCGAGGTCCTGGAGCGAACACAACCGACTCGGCCGTTCGAGGCCGGGCGGCTATGACGATCCGGGCTGCCCGAGCGGCCAGCGGAGCCCGCCTGCTCGGCGACGACGTGCAGCACCTCGTGGTCTGTTACCACGTATTGCGTACGCAGTTGGCCGATTCAACGATTGTCGAGCTTGCTGTCGAGGCGGCTCAAGCCGGGAACGTCGATGATCTGACGTTGCGTCGTAGTACAGGTCCGGATGAGTACTGGCAGGTCAAAGCATCTGTGGATGCCACCAGTCCACTCAATGAAGGATGGCTTCTGGATCGCCCGAAGGGAAGTCCAAGCCTTTTGCAGCGGCTCCATTCAAGCTGGGTGGAGTTGCGTCCCCGTCACGAACAACCACCGAAGGTGGTCTTGGCTACGACGAAGGCGATCGATCCCACCGACATCGTGCTCGGAGCGCGGACGACAACGGACGCTCGCATCGTGGAGACCCTGCGGCAAGGAAACGGTCGACTCGCCGTGGCGCGGAAGCGGTGGGCGGATCATCTTTCAGTCGATGAGGTCGAACTGATCGATTTTCTCGAATGCCTCGAAGTTCGCCATGGTCTTTCCGAGAAGGAATGGAGAGAGAAAGTCCAGGACGCGGCTTTGGGGGCGCGTGTTCGTGCCGATAACGACGGATTGGCGTCCGGTGTCCAACAGGTGCGTGACTGGGTCAAAGCGCCTCGGCAGACGTTCACCCCTGCGCAGCTCACGGCGACCATCGATGGTTTGCAGCTACGCTTCCCGGCTCACCCTCTGTTCGTGGCCCAGCTACTGGAGCATAATCCCCGAGCGGACACTGCCACATATTCCGCCGACTGGACCGATCTCCTAACAGGGGACGATCCGCGCGAGCGCAGGTCGTTCGCTTCCCCAGAAGCCGCTCGTGATCGGGTTTCCGCTGATCTGGTCAAAGCCCGAAAAAAGTTCCGTGCGGCTGGCATCAGCGAATTCGAAGTCGACGGCCCGATGCGCCTTCCCCTGTGGTTCGCTATCGGCGCTCACTTCTGCAGTACGGCCGGCTTCACCGTCAGCGCCCAGGCTCGTGATGGTCTCTGGGTCTCCAGCGTCGCCCCCAGCGATCAGAAAGATCTCCAGATCCACCTTCCTGAACACGGGTTCGACAACTCACTGGGACGCCCATGGGCAGTGAGCGTCAGTTTTGCCACCGACATCGCACAAGATGTCGAGGAGTATCTGACAGAGGCGCACCCGGATGCCCACCACATCAGAGCCCGGCTGCCGGCCCCCGGACGCGTGGCACTGAACGGCCTGCCGCACGCCCAGGCGGTGATCTTCCAGCTCCGAGAGGAGCTGCGGGCACTCAGGCGGCGTCTCCGCCCCACTGAACTGCATCTTTTCATGGCCATGCCGGGTGCCTGCGCACTCATGCTCGGTCATGCGTGGGACCGGATGCCCGTCACCTGGACCTATTGGGACATGGGCCAACCAGGTCAATACCACCCCGCGCTACAGGTCAAGAACTGAGTGTCCTCGCCCCGATCCCGCACTTCCCGACCACGGGGCGGCTCATGTCTTGTACCGGGTCTGCTGGAGGCTGCTGCGCGTGCCGGGATCGCCTCCCGTCATTCCTGCGCAGCGACCGGCTGTCGAAGGTAATGTTGGGTCCGGCCGACATTGTGTTGCTGGAGGCAGCACGGTAGGCACCTGAGCGGACCGTCTGGCTGGTCCTGCGGGACGCCGGGAGGACCTGTCGGCACGGGCGTGAACAGGGGCTTGGTCCCATCTCGGTCCTATTAGTGCGGCGACCCCTCTGAGATGAGACCCCGACCCCCACCTGACCTGGGATGTTGTGGTGCACCTGGCAGGATTCGAACCTGGCCCTGCTCGAACGGGACAGCGGCGGTCATCTGGCGGCGCTGCGTGTCGGTGGTGTCCATGGTGGTCTCTCGAAACTGCTGGTCATAGAGGACCTACACATCTTGAGGAGAACAATCAAACCTCAACCAGAACTGCGGGGTGATGAAACGCGCTAGGATATTCGCGCGGTTGTCTGGGAGGTCGCAGGGTGACCGAGCGGCCGAGGTGGTGTCTCCGGTTTCATCATCCAACCCAGTGTGGTGTAGATCTAACGACTACAGCACGCGCATGCTCCCCTCGACGCTCGCTGAGGAGGCACGATGGACGATGTTTCAGGTCTGCCTGAATTCTGGAAGGAGTTCAGTTCTCTGGGGCAGGAAGTCGACTACTTTGTGACGGCCCGGATGTTCGACGGAACACCCGCCGTGTGGCCTCAAGAACTCAATTACATTAAATGGCGGCATCTAGTTGCAACCGAGCTAGGCGTGGACCCGATGGCTGTTCAGCTGGTCGGAAGCGCTCGTCTGGGCTACTCCATGAACCCGAGAAAGAACTTCAGAAAGTTCCACGAAGGCTCGGACTTGGACATCGCGATAATTTCACCAGAGCTGTTCGACAAGGCATGGGGTGAGCTTCGGGAGATTATTGAGGATGAACTCTTCTCTCAGAAAAAGAACTACCTGCGAAAGCTGGTTTTCGAGGAGTGTATAGCCCTCGATATCGTGCTGCCGCGACTGTCCTTCGGTGAACGATGGTCGCGGTCCAGAGATCTCTTTATCCAAGATCTCGGTAGCGCCTTCAGGAACTGTGAAGTTAATTATCGACTGTACCGCAATCATGGGTCGCTCAGAAGCTATCAGGTGAAAAGTGTGAACATCGCGCGTGACCGCGCGATCGAGGAAGGCGTGCACCATGGCTGATCACGGACTCAAGTTCGAAATTGAGTCGAAAACGGTGGCGGAGTTTCGATCGCTGGACAAGTCCGGCGAACTGATCCTCCAGCCTGAGTACCAGCGCCAAGCCGTTTGGCCCGAACGCGCCAAAGTGTCCTTGATGGAAACCATCCTTCTTGGGTATCCGATCCCGGAGATCTACCTCGCTTATGAGACATCGCCGGAAGGAGAGCAGACCGCGTCCGTTGTCGACGGCCAGCAGCGTCTCACCTCATTGCTTGCGTTTCTGGACAACAGATTTCCGTTGGACGGGCTGGAGGACGATAATCTGCGTAATAAGTTCGAAGGGAAATTCTTCAAGGAGCTGCCCGACGATGTGCGTCAGGAGTTTTTCCAATACCGCTTCCCGATTCGGCGCTTGTCCAACCTTGCTGACGAGTTTGTGCGCGCAGTTTTTGCTCGCGTTAACAGGGTCAACATGGTTCTGACTGAACAAGAACTTCGAAATGCCTTGCTGCCTGGGCCGTTCAACGAATTCCTTAAAGACTGTGTGGCTCACCAGATTAGCGCGATATCCGGCATCTTTAGTGGTGAACGACGCAAGCGGGGGGGCGATCTGGAGTTTTATGCTGAAGTCTTCGGTACCTGTATTTTTGGACTGTCCAATAAAAAAACCGAACTCAACGAGCGCTATGATGAGATCTCCGCAGATTTCGAGGAATACCGAGATCGTTCAGTGGAATTTCTTGAACTGCTGACGATCCTTAGCGATACCATCAAGTGGGCTGGTCGAACCAGATGGTCGAACATCGTCGACATGTTCACTCTGCTGCATACCTCCTGGGGGCTGAGGGAGGAGCTAGGTAACGTCAGTCCGGGTCAGGCAATGCAAGTTCGGGAACTGCTAGACCTGTTCCAGCGTGCAGTCTCGGACAGGAAGCGCAATGGCGGGAACGGAGAAACTATCAGCCTCTTGTCATCTCTTGCGGATATGGTTGGCATGACGGTCAAGGAAGTCGAGGAGGTCGTTGAAGATTATACGTCGGGAATCCGGAATTCATCTGACCTGGGCTCGCGACGAATCCGCTCTCAGCAGCTAACGTTGGTTCTTTCGAAGAAGCTCAATAGCTGACCGATCTCAGTGCGGTTTTCAGAGTTGATCTTGGGATTTGTTGATCGTGAGCGGGTAGAGCGCTGAGCGAGCGTCCCATCCTCAAGCACGTAGCCGCTTGCGGGTGTTGTCGGAGCCGGTGACGGTTGATAGCGATGTTACGCAGATAGGCCAGGGCCACTGAACCGTTTTCGGTTCGGGTTGTACACCAGGACCGCCTTCCGTCACTCGGTACGTGTCTACCTGTAGGTCGACCAGCGGGTGGTGGTGTCGCTCTGTTGGAGGGTGTCGAGGCGGTGGCGCCATTGGGTGCGCAGGCTGGGGTTGGTGTTCAGGACCGGTAGGACGCTGGTGACGAGCCTAAGCTCGCGGAGCTGGCGCAGGACGGGGAACCCCGACCAGGTGAGCACGTCGAAGCCGTACTCGGCCGCGAGCGGGCTGTGGTGGTCGGTGGTGTAGTCCATGCGGACCTTGCCGACCGCGGCGGGGATCAGGTCCCATTCGCGGGGGCCGTTGCTGAGGCTGTCGAAGCTGCAGATCACTGGACCGTCAGCCCCGGGGATGAGGTTGCCCATGAACGGGTCACCATGGAGCACCCCGGTGTATGCGGTGGTGTCATCCCCCGCGCCGTCCGCGCAGCCTGGCCTGACTCGTGCCACTTTTGGGCGGTGAGGTGGAGCGCGCTCCTCTGACCTGGACTGATGGTGCCTGCGGAGGGTGCCCGGGGTGACTAATCCGGGTGCTGGCCATAGCGTGCTCGGGTGGCATCGTTCATCCGGAAGGTCCCCACAGCATCAGGAGCCCAAGCCGTCCAGATCATCCACAAGAACGGCCGCAGCGTCGTGCGCGTCGACCACATCGGCTCCGCCCCCC
>NZ_ANBC01000913.1 GCF_000341125.1 Nocardiopsis lucentensis DSM 44048
CCAGCGCCTCCATCCCGGCCAACAGGCCCTGGACCTGGACGTGACTCCGGCCCCCTCACCAGAGTCCGAGACCGCGCCCCGCAGCCGTTCCAGCACAGGTGGTGCGCGGGTCGTGGGCACCCGCTCCGAGCTGCTGTGGAACGTCCTGGCCGACGTCTAGCAGCGCATCGGGTTCAACACCGTGCGCGACGCCACCTTCGCCAAGCTCGTGCTCGCCCGGATCGTCGAACCCACCTCCAAGACCGACACGCTCCGGGTCCTGGACGAACTCGGGGTGCCCGCGCCCTCGCTGCGGACCGTCTTCCGCTGCCTGACCCGCTGCCAACAGCGCGACTACCGCACGTCCGTGGCCGACGCGTGCATCGCCCACGCCCGCTCCACCACCGGCCTGGCCCTGGTCATGTACGACTGCACCACCTTGTACTTCGAGGCCGAGAAGGAGGACGGCCTGTGCAAGGTCGGGATGAGCAAGGAACGCCGCGTGGACCCGCAGATCCTCGTCGGCCTGCTGGTGGACGCCACCGGATTCCCGCTGGCGGTGCACTGCTTCGAGGGCAACAAGGCCGAGACCAAGACCCTCCTGCCCGTGATCACCGAACTGGTCGAAGGCCTGCCCGAGGCTGAGGACGTCGTGGTGGTCGCCGACGCCGGCATGCTCTCGGCCGCCAACCTCAACGCGCTGGGAGAGGCAGGGCTGCGCTTCATCGTGGGCTCGCGGATCACCAAGGCGCCCTACGACCTGGCCGAACACTTCGAAACCCAGGGCACCTACCTCGAAGACCGGCAGATCCTCGAATCGCAGCGGGTGATGGGCGCCGGTCGGCACGCGCGCACCCGTCGGGTGGTCTACCAGTACCTGTTCAAGCGCCACCAGCGCGACCAGCAGGCGATCAACGCCCAGATCGCTCGGGCCGAGAAGGTCACCGACGGGAGCAGGCCGTTGAAGAAGGACCGGTTCGTGCGCCTGGACGGTGCGGACAAGGGCGTGGACTGGGGCCTGGTCCAGCGGGCCCGGGACCTGGCCGGGCTGAAGGGCTACGTCACCAACATCGACCCCGAAGCGATGGGCGGCCAGGCGGTGATCGACGCCTACCACGACCTGTACCAGGTGGAGCGGTCCTTCCGGATGGCCAAGTCCGACCTGGCCGCACGTCCGGTGTTCCACCATGTGCGGGAGTCGATCGAGGCGCACCTGACCATCGTGTTCACCGCTTTGGCGGTCTCCCGACACCTGCAGGCCGCCACCGGGGTGTCGATCCGAAAGATCGTGCAGACGCTGCGTCCGCTGCGGTCCGCGGTCATCGAGATCGGCGGCCACCGGCTCACCGCCGAACCCGACATCCCAGAGACCGCCCGCGAGATTCTCGACAGCCTCAAGGATCGGGGTGACTAAAATTGGCACGAGTCAGCTCTGGCGTGTGCCGGGATCGCCTCCCGGCACACCCGTCGTGCGGGCGGTCTCGTTGGTCGCCGCCCATGCCCGCGTGCCTACCCTGTCGTCCTCTCGTAGGGGGAGGGGAAGGGGAAGCGGGCCTGGAGGAAGTCGCCCACCATCCGGTTCACGGATTCCTGGGCCTCGGGGGGCGTGTCGAAGTCGTTGAGGCAGAAGAAGTCGACCTCCTCGGAGGCCTCCAACCGGTCCAGGCGCTCCCTGGCGTCGGGGGCGCCGATGTCGACGTAGCGCATCCGGAACTCGCCTGGTACCGCCCGGCCGGTGAGCAGCGCGTAGTGGTGGTGCATCGTCGCGGCGAACCCCACGTCCGACAGGGAGCGGAACCGTGAGCGGGTGGTGCGCGCCACCTCCTCGGGATACCGCTCCTCCAGGTCCAGCATCACCCGGCGGATCTGCGGGTGCGGGGTGTGCTTGAACTTGTGGGTGATCTGGCGTCCGAACTGCTCGGCGAACAGGGCGCGCACGTTCTTGCCCGCCGAGTTCGGTGCGACCTCCCCCTCGACCGGTTGGCCCACGCCGAACTGGAAGGGGGAGAAGGGCAGTTGGGCGATGCCGTTGGCGTGGAAGAAGTCCTCCGCCCGCACGGGGCGGGCCAGGAACACGTCGTCGTTGAAGTACAGGTAGTGCTCTGAGAGCCCCTCGATGTGGTGCAGCCGGGTGCCGATGGCGTGGGAGTTGAAGGTGGGCAGCGCGTCGTGGTCGGCGAAGATGTCGCGGTGGTCCACCACGGTGATACCGGGCGCGTCGGTGTCCAGCCATGCGGGGACCTGGTTGTCGGTGACCAGGTAGACGTGGCGCACGAACGGCGCGTACATCCGCAGTGAGCGCAGCGAGTAGCGCAGCTCGTCGTGGCTGGTGCACCGGGAGGCGTTGGCGGCCAGAGTGGCCGTACCGCCCTTCCGGTGGCGGGCGCGCTTGGCGGCGTGTTCGGGGTCCTCGCCGTCGACCCAGGTGTAGACCACGTCCACGGGGAAGTCGACCTGGTCCACCAGGGTCCAGGTGAAGGGCTCGAAGGTGGGGTGCTGGCGTCCGGCCACGGTCAGCGTGGCGGGTTTTTGCTCGGCGCGGGGCAGGACGTCGGCGACCCTGTTGCGGCGCGGGGCCACCAGGGAGTCGGCCAGGACGTCGTGGGGTGTCTGGGAGCGCAGTTTGGCCAGGATCTCGTGGGCGTTGTCGCGTTGGAGGAGGGTGGCGCCGTCGCGCCAGAACTCCACGTCGCACCCGTACTCGAACCCGGCCAGGACGCGTCCGGCGGGGGACAGGAGGGGTTCGGCGAAGCGGATGGTCAGGGAGGATTTGATCTGCTCGTCGAGGGCCCCGTCGACGTAGGCGGAGGCGGCCGCGGTGCTGCCCTGGGGGCCGGGCTTGACGGCATAGAGGGCGCTGGAGGCGTGCAGCTCGCGCATGGTCTCCAGGACGCGTTTGCGCTCTGAGCGGTGGACGCCGACCACGTGCCGCAGCGGGGAGCGGCCGCGGACGAGGAAGTGGTCGATTCCGGCCTTCTCCAGGGCGTCGGTGACCAGGCGCAGGTTGTGCGCGGAGGCGTCGGCGGCGGTGAAGTCGTCCACGACCCGCCCCAGGAGCTCGGTGCCGTCGGCGGTGAAGGTGCGCACCGTCGGATCGCCGTCGAGCAGGTTCTGGCGTCGCTGGGCGATCTTGGCCAGTCGCTTCCGCTCGGCGGCCTGGCGGCGTTCCTCGGCGGCTTGTTCGGCTGCCTGGCGGCGCTCCTCCTCCAGGCGTGCCTTGGCAGCGGGAGGCAGGAGTCGTTCACCGGCTCGCTTCACACGTGCTGCCAGGGCCATGGGGAGAGATCCTTCGGTTGAGGTGGGGTGGCTGTGGGGTGGGTGGTGAGCCACGTCGGAGGAGCGTGGGTGTCAGGTGTTCATGAAAAGGACGAATGGGTCTCTTGTGGAGTTTACTCCTATATGAGATCGAGACTCGCGCGGTATCCACACCCTCTGGCCTCGGCCGGAGTGTCCAGGGGCCGATGCGGTGCGGGCTCACCTCACGCGGTTCCCGGCGCTTCGGTTGTGCGCTGATGGAGATGAGCCAGGTGTCGGATCGGCGGTGGGATCCGCTTCCGCGGGTGGAGAACGTGAATGTTGCGGGAACTGGACCGGCCGTGGCGCGCGATCGACTCGATGGACATGTGTGCCGCCAGGAGGGAGGCCTGGCGGACTCTGATCTGGCCTGCGCGCAGGGGGCGGTGATGGTCACGGGGCGTCACAACGCAGGTGCTCGAAGTATCTTTTGGTTCCATGTCCGGAGCGGAAAGCCTTCCGAGGGCCCCTATGGCCGAATCTGGCCATCCTGTTCCTTGTGCGACAAGAGTCCAGGAGAGGAGTACGTCCTGGCGGGGGCCTACAAGTACCCGAAGGAGTTCCGGCGCAACGCGGTCGAACCGGTGCGCTCCAGCCATCGGCCGATCTCGCACATCGCCGCCGAACTGGGCGTGAACCACGAGACGCTGCGCAGCTGGGTTCGAGCGGCGGAGAAGTCCGAGGCGCCCGGAGCCGCTGCGGAGGCGGCGTCGGTTCGAAAACGCCCCGCATCGCCGCGGGATTCATCCGTTCCGTGGGGTTGGACCCTGACCCGTTTCCGTCAACCGTCTGATCAAAGATCAGTGGCGGGTCAGCGCGATGAGGCCGGCGTCACAAGCCGAAAACCCCTGGAGATGCGTTTTTCTGGAATCACCTGCACCGGCCAGGCCGCAACCCATATCGCCTAGAGCCATGTACGTGAAGACCGCCAAGCGGGAGAACGGGCCCGGCGCCGTTCGCTACCTGCACCCGGCCCACAAGGAGGGGGACCCGGCCAAAGAATGGGCGGTGACCGAAGCGCCGTTCATCTTCGGGCCGCGCCGACCGGTTCGACCGTGATGCCGTCAAACGCCTGGTCGCTTCCTTGTCGAAGCTGCTGGATCCGGGCCGGGACCTGGCCGCGACCGCCGCCCTGCTTGGGTGGTCTGCCCTGCCCTGAGCAGTGGCCGATGTCGTACTATTCCTGCCCGAAATCGGGGTTCCTGAGGGCTTCGAGTAACTGGCGAGAACGCTCCAGGTCTTCCTGGGGCACGGCAGGACGTTTCTCCGTGAGAGCTGTCCTCATGTCGAGGGCCTCGGTGATCGCCTTCAGCGCTTCTTCGATTCGCCCCATGTTGGCCAATTGGGCGGCTCGGCTGTGCAGGGAAGAGACGAGGCCGGGGAGGTGGGCGTCTGTGCGTTGCTCGGCCAGGGTGCGGCGGATGCGGACGGCTTCGGTGATCGCGTCCAGCGCTTCTTCGGCACGCCTCGCGCCGGCCAGGTGGAAGGCTTGGTTGTGCAGGGACATGGCGAGGTCGGGAAGGTGGGTGTCGGGGTCCTGTTCGGCCAGAGCCCGGTAGTGCTTGGCGGCTTCGGTGATCGCGTCCAGGGCTTCCTCGGTCCGGCCCGAGTTCGCCAGGCGGTTGGATCGGTTGTTCAGGGATGATGCGAGGTTGGGTAGGTGGGTGTCGGGGTCCTGTTCGGCCAGAGCCCGGTAGTGCTTGGCGGCTTCGGTGATCGCGTCCAGGGCTTCCTCGGTCCGGCCCGAGTTCGCCAGGCGGTTGGATCGGTTGTTCAGGGATGATGCGAGGTTGGGCAGGTAGGTGTCGGGGTCCTGTTCGGCCAGGGTGCGGCGGATGCGGACGGCTTCGGTGATGGTCTCCAGTGCTTCTTGGGCTCGTCCCAGGTCGGCTAGGCAGAGGGATTGGTTGTTCAGGGCTGATGCGAGGCTGGACAGGTAGGCATCGGAGTCTCGCTCGGCTCGTTCGCGATAGCCCTCGACCATGCGGGCGGTCAGCCGCGCGGCCCACACCGCCAGCCGCTGACTGAACCGGGGAAGAGCATCGGAAAGCTTGTCGAGGACCTCCAGAGAGGTGCCGGGGGCGTCTGTCGCGTCCTCCAACGCTCGAATGAGCGGGTCGGGGCTCTCGGTCTGGGTGGCCACCTCGACGACCGCCGAGCCCAGCAGGTCTATGCGGCGTACGCACAACCGGGTCAGATGTTCTCCCACTCCGGTCAGGGCTGGGTGCGCGGCCGCGCGGGCGTACAGGACCATCAACCGTTCGGCATCCGCGGCGGTGATGCCGTCCAGATGGCGGTCGAGGAGAAAGGGGTTGCCTTGGAGCCGTAGGCCGAGGAAGTACTCCAGGATCCGGTCGGGCTGCAAGCACCCCCATACACCGCTCCCGGCCCCGTCCGTGGGGTAGAGGGTGCTGATCCACTCACGGATCTGGCGTTTGCGGGCGGTGGTCTGCCCCTCCAACACCGCCGCGTCCCTCAGGAGGCGGTCGGCTTCCTCGATGCTGGTGGGGGTGAGGAGGAAGACCAGGGCCAGCACGTCCCGCAGCGGTTGCGCGAGGTCGGCGTCGTCCAGGCCGTAGGCGGTGGCGGTCTGGTCCCAGTACCGGTACTCGTGGGCCAGCACCCGCCCCTCCACCGCACCGTCGGTGGTGATGAGGTGCGCGGGTTGGGTGGCGTCCAGTAGGTCGGCCAGGGCGCGCATGTGCACACTCAGTACGGTCTCCCACTCCGCGCCGGACAGGTCCGGATCGGCCAGGCCGGCCACGACCTGGGCCCAGTCGGCCGGCTGCGGTGTGCGGGCCGAGGGCAGGGCGGCGACGAGGTGGCCAAGGGCGGTGCGGTACTCCTGGGCGCGCTCGAGGTCGCGGGGCACCAGTGGTGGCAGGGGGAGTTGTTGGCCGATATCGGCCAGGAGGTAGCTGGTCGCGGTGTTGACCTGCTCCCACCACTCGCCCAGGGCGCGTACCAACAACAGCAGCCGGACGGGGGCATGGCCTGGGGGCCGGTCGCACAGTTGGAGCAGGCGGATCAGTTGTGTGGTGCGAGTCTCGGCGTAGTCCACCACCACCAGCAACGGGGCCGTGGTGTCCTGGACAGGGTCGAGTGCGTCGGGGGCGGCACTGCCGGTGAGCCACAGGGTGGCCCATCGACGTCCTTGGGCGTAGGGGTGGGACAGGCGTGCGGTGAGTTCGTGGGCCAGGCGGGTCTTGCCCTGCCCGCCGGGTCCGTGCACCACCATCGCCGCGAGGGGTTCTTCGCTGTCGCACCAGTCCAGCAGGGTCCCCATGGTTTCGTCGCGGCCGTGGAAGTCCACCACCTGACGGTGGGCCTCCAACAGCGAAGCGGGGGAGAGTCGGCGGTGTGTGCCCGGATTGTGGGCCAGGTGGGCGAGCTCGACCGGCTCCAACACCAGGGGCACGCCGTGCTCGGCCAGCACCGCCCGGAACGCGGGGTCGTGGTGCAGGACGTAGGCGGGAACGATCTCCAGGGCGGCGTGGTCACGGTGTTCGAGGTCGGCGGCCACCACCCCCACCAGGAGTTGGCCCTCGGCGCAGCGCATGGCGGCCCCGGACAGACCCGCCCACAGTGAACGTCGCTGCCCGGCCTGTTCCTGCTGTCGGATTTCGTGGGGGTACCAGCGGGGCGGGTGGGCGCTCAGGTCCATCACGTGCCGGTGGTTGACGAAGTGGTTGCCCGGGGCCACCGTGCCCACCGTTTGCGCGGTCTCCGCGGCCCGCCCGGGCCGTTGGACCAGGTCGGGAAACCCCCACACCTCGCCCGGGGTGTGGGGGGTGGTGGTGACCAGCCGCCCCCAGCGGGTGTTCACCGCGCGCTCGACCCAGCCAGGGTCGGTGACCTTGACCAGCGCCGCGTCGTCGTGCCCGTGAGGGGTGCCGCGCCAGACCACTTCTCCGCTGTAAGGCTGGTGGTCGGTGGCGGTGTGCACCCGAACCTGCCCACCGGGCGCGGGAACGGTGTGGGCGCTGGTCAGCACCAGGCGTGGGGCGATCACGTACCCTGACCCGCTGCCGTCGGGGGTGGTGATGCGGGTGATGCGTTGGGCGGTGTCCAACACGCTCTCCGGTCACGGGGACGAGGGGTCGGGAGTGGGTGCGTCAGCGGGTGTAGGCGGGAGGCGGTGTGGTGCCGGTGTCGTTCTGGGTACTGGTGATGGACACATCCCCGTCTCGGGTGTCCTTGGGGCGGGGGGTGAGGGTGAAGGACACCCGGTGGGTGCGGGCCCGGCTCGCCCCGGTTTCGATCTCGCCGGAGGCGATCCACGCGGAGAGTTTGCCCTTGGCCTTGCCGTCGACGCGGAACTGGACCTCGAAGTCCATCTGGATGGGCCCGACCGTGAAGGTGAGGTCGGGGCTTTGGGCTTCGGCCTCCTCGACCGCATCGGTCAGCTCCTCGCGCAATGTGCGCACGGCGTCGGTCAGGCGGAGTTCCACGCTGGTCTCCTCGAAGGGCAGAGGGTGAAGAGGGCGATCCTACGATCGCAGAACCCGCGCCGCGGCGTGGACGGGGGGAGGCGGCCTGGCCGGATCTGGCCAGGCCGCCTCCCGAGACCGGTGTCGAGCACCGGAGGTGGACGGGGTCTCGGACCGATCGAGGCGGTGATGCGTGCCGGGATTGCTTCGCGGCACGCACCCTCTCCGACCACTGATGCCCGGGGCCAGACTCGTCCGGAGCACGCCGATGTCCGTCGGGTTCGCGTGGAAGATCCCGTGCCTGGCGGCGGTCCCCGCCGATCAGTCGTCCGCCCGGCGATGAGCCACGCGCCGCCGTCGGGCGCCGTGTCCAGCAGCCGGGCGTGGACGGTGGCCCGGCGTCGGACGGGCTGACCAACGCGCTCGCCAACGCCGCCACCAGCGAGCCGCGTCGGCTCCCC
>NZ_ANBC01000914.1 GCF_000341125.1 Nocardiopsis lucentensis DSM 44048
GGCTCTCCGAGGGAGGCGACATGACCAGCGATGATCCTCTGACAGTCCCTGGAGGCCCTCGCCCAACTCGCAGTCATCGCTGACGGCAGTGGCGGTGGTTTCCGTCTTCACCGCCGGCACTGCTGACGAACGCCGAGGCGCCGCCGCGGTCCGTCTTCCCAACTGCGAGAACGTCCTGGATGACGTTTCACCCGATCGGGGCGGGATCCACGTCTCTCGTCAGCCTTCTTGCGGGGCGGCGTTGACGCAGTACACGTGCGCGTTCACGTCCGGCTCGTGTTCGAGCAGGTGGTCGATGGTGCCCCAGAACAGGGGCAGCCACGGGTGGGGGAGGGCCCTCTCACGGTCGAGCCGGTCACCGTAGAAGGGATCTCCCTCGTGGAACCCGGCCGCCTGGATGAGCGAACACGCGGGAGCGGGGGAGCCCTCCACCGGGCCGATCCGGCAGCCGAAGGTCGTCCGGTTGGGGCTGGGCTCCAAGGGGCTGTCGGGGTTCCAGTCGTCGTCCATGACGATGTCGACGTAGGCCTCGTGTACGTCGCCGTGGTTGTAGAGATGGGCGTAGTAGATCGCGAACGCGCCGTGTTCGCTGTTGACGAAGCCGCAGATCCGTAGGTGTTCGGAGCCGCAGTGGCCGCACGTGAAGGGGGTGACCTGGCGGTCAGGGTCGATTCTCGGTCGCATCCCCGAACTATCCCACCCCGTACCGACATTCATCCCTGTCCGTAGCGAAGGAGCCGCCTTCGTCGACACCGTCTTCGCTTCCGGAGTCCGGATTCCTCGGACGAGTCGTGGAAGAGCCCACCCCGATCCAGCTCTGTCCTCCTGTCACGGTGTCCAGGGCCGCGCGGCCAACGAGAGCCCGGTGGGCGCCCACAGCGCTCCCCTCGCCGGTCAGAGCGCTGCCCCACGGGACCGGGCCTACGTGGTCGGCGGTCACCGGGCCGTGTTCGAGCGGCTCATCATCGCTCCCAGGGCCATGGTGTTCCACCGGCGGCTCACCAGGCGCGTGAGCAGGGAGGCGATCCGGTTGGACCGGCCGGCGATCACGCTGGGCGGGGGGTTCCTCCGGTCGAGTGTGGCCAGAGCCGTCCTGACGACGTCCTTCGCCGTCATCCTCCGCATCCCGCCGTCGGCCCCCTCACCGGCGACCTCGAAGAACTCGGTCTGGGTGGCCCCGGGGGACAGGGCGAGCACGCGCAGACCGGTGTCGCGTGACTCGTACCACAGCGCCTCGGTGAAGTTCAGGACGAACGCCTTGGCCGCGCCGTAGACGGCCAGTGCGGGAGCCGCCTGGTAGGCCGCCATGCTCGCGACGTTGACCAGGAACCCGTCACCGCGCTCGCGCAGGCCTGCGATGAAGGCGCGGCTGATGTCGACGACACTCGTGACGTCCACGGCGATCTCGGTGGCCAGGCGTTCCCGGTCCTCCTCGTGGAAGGGTCCGTAGGTGGCGAACCCCGCGTTGTTGACGACGCTCGTGACCTCGACTCCTCGATCGGCCAGTTCCCGTTCGAGGGCCTCTCCCGCCCGGGGCGTCGCCAGGTCCATGGAGACCGCGGTGGCGTCGGTCCCGTACTTCTCGGCGAGTTCTCCCGCGAGCTTCTCGAGCCGGTCGCGACGGCGCGCGACGAGCACCACGCCGGCGCCGCGGGCGGCGACCTGGCGGGCGAACTCCGCGCCCAGACCCGAACTCGCTCCCGTGATGAGGACCGTCTGCCTGCGGTAGTCGATCGCGTTCATGTGCGCCTCTCTCCTTCGATTGATTGTCACCATATGACCGTCTGACACTGAGTGTCAATCAGGCATTCGGGGGCACATGGTTACGATCGAAGCGTGAAACCAGGAGAGACGAACACCGAGCGTCTGTGGACGCGTTCCCGTCGCGCGGCGTACGCGGAGATCACCGACATCGCGATGGGCCTGTTCCTGAGCAAGGGCTTCGACGCCACGACGATCGACGACATCGCGAGCGCCTCCGGCATCTCCCGGCGGTCGTTCTTCCGGTATTTCGGTACCAAGGAGGACATCGTGCTCGGCGACCTCACACAGGAGGGCGAGGAGGCCAGGCGCGCGCTGGAGGAACGCCCTGATTCCGAGCCCCCGTGGGCCGCCTTGCGCAACGTGCTGCTGAGCGTCACCGGCGAGTCCCGTGACCGCGAACGCATGCTCAAGGTCACGAGGATGATGTACGAGACCCCCTCGCTCAGGTCTCGGTGTATCGAGAAACACCTTCAGTGGCAGACCCAGATGACGCCCGAGGTCCGACGTCGGCTCGCCCGGGGGCACACCGACGGGCCGTGGCTGGACGTACGCGCCCAGTCCCTGGTCGCGTGTGCCATCGCCTGCCTGGACGTCGCCGGTGAGGCGTGGGCCCGCGCGGACGGGCGCGTGGCCCTGGGTGAGCTTCTGGAGTCGGCGTTCGACGCGGTCGGTGACACGTGTGAGCCGTGAGGCTCCCCGCCGACGGCGGGG